>JAFAGU010000189.1 GCA_019237595.1 Betaproteobacteria bacterium
CCACCCCGGTCCATCCGCCGCGCACGAGGAGCGCGGCCGTGACGCCGCCGGCGGCCGGCTTGCCGCCGAAGACGAACGCCTTCTCGATGTGGTCGACGTCCCTTCCCCACACCGCGAACCCGGCCGCCTGCTGCGCGGTGTAGTCCAGCAGGAAGCGCATCTCGCGCTCCCCGAATCCCGCGGCGCATCCGGCGGCGGCCGCGGCGCAGAAGATGCCGGCGGTCGCATGATTGCTGCGATGAGTAAGCGCCTGGTACGCCGGGCCGCCGAGGCTCATGGTGACGCGCGTGCCCACGTCGTAGCCGAGCGCGACGGCCCGGAGGAAGTGCTCGCCCGAGACGTCGACGAGCTCGCCAAGGGAGAGCGCTGCAGGAATGACCGCGCAGCCGGGATGCGAACGCGACGGCCCGTGCGAATCGTCGGTCTCGTCTGCGTGCGCCAGAACCCCGTTGGCGAGCGCGGCCTCGATCGGTCCGCACACCACCGTGGAAGCGGCGACGCTCGCCACGCCGCCGTTTGCGCCGTAACCGGAAGCGAACTCGTGTGCCTTGCGGCCGGGAAGGAGCTCGGCTCCCGAAATCATCGCCGCTAGTGTGTCGAGCACATGGTGCTTAGCTTTTTCAAGCACAGCGCCCGGGAGCGCCCTCGTGCGCGCGGCCGCCATGTACGCGGTCAAGGTCCGCATCACGTTCCCGACGCCCTCGGCCGCTCCCGCGGACGCGGGAACGACGCAAGACACGAGGAGCGATCCGGCGCCCTTGAGGAGGTCTCGTCGCATCATGTTTGGAATTTGCGAGGGTGCGGCGTGCAAGAATAGGCGCCCCCGATCGCACCTGACAAGAGGAGAAGCATGACCAGCGTCGCTTTTATCGGCCTTGGCGCGATGGGATCGCGCATGGCCGCGAACCTCCATGCCGCGGGCTTTGCGCTCACCGTCTGGAACCGCGACAAGGCGAAGACGAAGCCGCTCGCCGAGCGCGGCGCCCGGATCGCCGCCTCGCCGGCCGACGCCGCCAAGAACGCCGAGTTCGTCGTCTCGATCGTCGCCGACGATGCGGCGACCCGCGCGATCATGCTCGGCCCCGACGGTGTAGTGGGCGCGGCGGCACAGGGAACGATCATCCTCGACTGCAGCACCAACACCGCGGCGATGGCGCGCGAGGCAGCGGCCGCCGCCGCTGCGCGCGGGCTGATTTACCTCGACTCGCCCGTTTCGGGCAGCCTCGCGCAGGCGCAGGGAAAGGAGCTCGTGTTCATGGTCGGCGGCGACGCCGGCGCTTTCGACCGCGCCCAGCCGCTCTTTCGCGCCATGGGACGGATGTCCCGGCGCATGGGCTCGAGCGGCGCCGGGGCCACGATCAAGCTCGTCAACAACATGATCTCCGCGGCCGCGCAGGTGGCGATCGCCGAAGGTGCGCAGGTCTGCGAAGCGGCCGGCCTCGATCCAGCCGCGGCGGTCGAAGTGCTCATGGAAGGGGCGGCCGGATGCCGCGTCCTGAAGATGAAGCTGCCCAAGATGTTCAACCGGGAGTTCTCGCCGCAATTCCAGCTCGAGCTCATGGACAAGGACGTGCGCTACTTCCTGCAGCTCGCGTCCGAGCTGGATCGCCCGGTTCCGCTTGCGTCGCTGGTGCGCAGCCACTATCAGGCGGGGAAGCGCGGCGGCCTGGGCAAGCTCGATTCCAGCGCGGTGTTCCTGCGCTCCGCCGCGGAGGAAGCGAAGAAATAGCGATCCGAATCCATGATTGTCATTTCCCTCGCGTAGAATTCGCGGCTTTTTGAAACTGGGAAATGAAGAACGGCAAGGCCTTCCCCGTACCGGTGCGCGCACGCTATTCGTGCAGCAAGTGCCCCGGCTACTGTTGCAGCTATCCCGAGATCGAGGTGACCCCGCGCGACATCGAGCGGCTCGCGCGGCACCTCGGCCTTTCCTACGATGTCGCCGAGGCGCGGCTCACCAAGTACGACGCCAAGGAGAAGGTGCGGCTCCTCCGCCACCAGAAGGACGAGCACTTCCAGACGGTCTGCACGCTCTTCGACCGCCAGCAACGCCGCTGCACGGTGTATGAGGCGCGGCCGGCGGTGTGCCGCTCGTATCCGGACAGCCCGCGCTGCGGGTACTACGAGTTCCTGAAGTTCGAGCGCGCCCACCAGGACGACCCGGACTTCATTGCGGTCACTTAGCGGGTTTGGCGGCGGCGCGGATCGCCGAGAGCGTGGTCGAGGGCGTGATGGCGTCCTGGTCGATCCGCAGGTCGATGATCGCGGGCTTGCCCGAGCGGCTCGCGCGCTCGAACGCTCCGGCGAAATCCTCCGTGCGCTCGACCGTCTCCCCATGCGCGCCGAAGGCCCGGGCGTAGGCGGCGAAATCGGGGTTGCGCAAGTCGGTTCCGAACACCCGCCCGGGGTATTCGCGCTCCTGGTGCATGCGGATGGTGCCGTAGAGGCCGTTATTCACCACCAGCGCGACGAAATTCGCGCCGTACTGCACCGCGGTCGCGAGCTCCTGGCCGTTCATCAGGAAGTCTCCGTCGCCGCAGACCGCGATCACGGTGCGAGACGGAGCGGCGAGCTTCGCCGCGACGCCGGCCGGGAAGCCGTAGCCCATGGAGCCGTTCGTCGGGCCGAGCTGGGTCCGGAAGCCCTTGTACGTGAAGTGCCGGTGGAGCCATCCGGCGAAGTTGCCGGCACCGCCGGCGACGATCGTGTCCTCGGGCAGATGGCTGCTCAGCCAGCGGATGATCTCGCCGTATTGCACCTTTCCCGGCATGGGGCGCGGCTCGATCCACTCGAGGTATTGCCGCCGGGCTTCTTCCGTGTCTTTGTTCCACCGCGGCTTATCGAGCTGCAGCCGGCAGAGCGCCTCGACGAACTGCGGGTAGCCGGAATTGATCGCGAGCGCCGGCCGGTAAACGCGCCCGAGCTCCTCGGCGCCGGCGTGCACGTGGATGAGCTTCTGCCGCGGTTGGGGAACCTCGAGGAGGGAATACGCGCTCGTGGTCATCTCCCCGAGCCTCGCGCCGATGACGAGGAGGACGTCGGCCGCTTTCACCCGCTCGGCGAGCTTCGGATTGATTCCGATCCCGACATCGCCCGCGTAGCTCGGGCTGCGATTATCGAAGAGGTCCTGGCAGCGGAAGGATGTCCCGGCGGGCAAGCCGTTCGCCTCGATCCAGCGCCGAAGCGAATCGCATGCCTCGCGCGTCCAGCCTCCTCCACCCACGACGACGAAGGGCCTTTGCGCGCCTTCGAGCAGCGCCTTGACCTGCGAGAGATCGGACGCCGAAGGGGAGGCGCGCACCACGTGCGCTCGGTCCACATCGGCTACTGCGGCCTCGGAGAAAAGCATGTCCTCCGGCAGCGCCAGCACCACCGGACCCGGGCGACCGGCCTGCGCGGTGTGGAAAGCATGGCTCACGTATTCCGGGATGCGCTCGACCCGATCGATCTGCGCGACCCACTTTGCCAGCTGGCCGTACATACGGCGGTAGTCGATCTCCTGGAACGCTTCGCGATCCATCATGTCGTTGCCGACCTGCCCCACGAACATGACCATGGGCGAGGAGTCCTGGAAGCCGGTATGCATGCCGATCGAGCCATTCGTCGCCCCAGGGCCCCGGGTGACGAGGAGGACGCCGGGCTCTCCGGTCAGCTTGCCGTACGCCTCGGCCATGTAGGAGGCCCCGCCTTCCTGGCGGCAGACGACGAAGCGCACGCGGTCCCTCGTGTCGTGCAGGCCGTCCAGCAGGGCGAGATAGCTCTCGCCCGGGACGCCGAAGGCCATCTTCACGCCCTGGGCGACGAGGGCGTCGGCGAGGATCTTGCCGCCGTGGCGGGTCTGGAGGTCGGTCTTCATTTCGACGCGGCGAGCATCTTCTTCAGCCGCTCGACGAAGAAGGGCGCGCACTTCAGGATGCGGGTCTCCTGCGAGACGGTGAGCGGCCGGTTGCGCGCGATGTAGGCCTGCCAGTCCGGGTCGGCCTGGAGCGCCGCGCGGCAGCGCTCGCGCTGGTTGAGGTCCTCGTAGGCCCAGAGGTGCACGATCATGTTTTGCGGCCCCACCTCGGTGAAGTAATAGCCCACGAGGTGGGGAAGGTGCCGAAGCTGCACGGCGAGCCCGTGCTCCTGGTAGTTCTTGATGTATTCCGCGCTCTTGCCGACCTGAAGGGTGTACATGCGCTCTTCGACGTACATGGGTCTCGCGTCTCCCGAAAGTGGCGCGCATTATAGCCGGACCGGTTAACTTGTATGATGACTGACTTGCAGACCGGCCCGCGACCGTCTATATAGTCCGGCATGGACGACATCAACACCCTGCGCAGGATCCTGCGGGAGTGCCGCGTGCTCGCCGTGGTGGGGCTCTCCGCGGACTGGTTCCGCCCCAGCTATTTCGCCGCGAAATACATGATGGAGCACGGCTACCGGATCATCCCGGTCAACCCGCGCTATGGCGAGATCCTCGGCGAGCGCTGCTACAAGTCGCTTCGGGAGATTCCGGAAAAGGTGGACCTCGTCGACGTCTTCCGCAAGACCGAGGACGTGCCGCCGATCGCCGATGACGCAATCGCGATCGGGGCGAAGGTTCTCTGGCAGCAGCTCGGCGTGCGCAACGAGGCCGCCGCGGCCCGGGCAAGGGAGGCGGGCCTCGAGACGGTGATGGACCGTTGCGTGAAGATCGAGCACGGCAGGCTATTCGGCGGACTGAACTGGGTGGGCGTGAACACCCGCATCGTTTCCGCGAAGCGGCCCCGCTGGCTCGCCTACTGAGGTATTCTTTCGAAGGGGGATCCATGAGCTTTTTCGAGGGACGTTTCGGCCGTCTCGTGCTCACGACCGTTTGGCCGGGCGAGGCCATCGAAGCGCAGTCGAGCCCGACCATCGTGCTGAGGGCGGGCGGCGGCGACGTGCGCTTCCTGAATCCGGGCGAAACCTTTTCCTACGCGGAGCTCTCGCGCCTCATCGTCTTCCATGCCGACCGCGATTGGCTCGAGCAGAGCCTGCCGGCGGCGTTCCGGCCGCCGGAGCGGCCGTTCCAGGTGGCCCGCGAGCCGATCACGCCGCGGATCCTTCGCCTGGCCGAGGCGCTCGCGGGCGAAGCGCTGAACGACAGGTTCATGTCGGGCGAGCGCCTGGAGTTCATGCTCCAGGAGCTCGTCCTCTCCATCGTCGAGAGCTACCTCACGCCGCGGCGGGCCACGTCTCCCTGGCTAGGCTCGCGGTTCGAGGACAGCCGGATCCGGCGAGCGATCTCGCTTCTCCGCGCTCGCCCGGTCAAGGACCAGAGCATGGACCAGCTCGCGAGCCAGGTCGGGCTTTCGCGCTCGCGCTTCTACGATCTTTTCCAGGTCTGCACCGGCTTTTCGCCACGGACGTACCTGGACCTCCTTTGCATCGAGGCGGCGATCTCTCGGCTCGCTTCGGGCCGTGGGCGCATTCGCGAGCTCTCGGCGGAGCTCGGCTTCTCGGCGCAGAGCAACTTCACCCGCTTCTTCCAGCAGCAGGTCGGCGTTCCGCCCTCGCAATACCGGCGTGCGGCGGCGGCGCCGCCGCGGCTGCCAGCCGCGGCGGAATAGCTCCGGCGCAGGCTCTCGCGGCATGGCAGACCGGAAATTCGGCATCGAGACGCTCTGCCTGCACGCGGGCCAGATTCCCGACGCGGCGACCGGCGCGCGGGCGGCGCCGATCTACCAGACTACGTCGTTCGTCTTCGATTCCGCGGAGCACGCGGCAAGCCTCTTCAACCTCCAGACCTTCGGCAACGTCTATTCGAGGATCTCCAACCCGACGGTAGCGGTGTTCGAGGAGCGCATGGCGGCGATCGAGGGCGGCCGCTCGGCGCTCGCCACGGCGACCGGCCAGGCGGCCGAGATGACGGCGATCCTCACGCTGTGCTCCGCCGGCGACCACATCGTCTCGGCCTCGACGCTCTACGGCGGCACCCATACGCTGCTCCACGTGAACCTGAAGAAGCTCGGCATCGAGACGACCTTCGTCGATCCCGACGATGCCTCGAACTTCAAGAAGAGCATAAAGCCGAACACGAAGCTTCTCTACGCCGAGACGCTCGGGAACCCGCTCATCAACATCGTCGACATCGAGGCGCTGGCGAAGATCGCCCACGAGGCCGGGATTCCGCTCGTCGTCGACAACACCGTCCCCTCGCCCTACCTTTTGCGCCCCATCGAATGGGGCGCCGACGTCGTGGTCCATTCGGCGACCAAGTACATCGGCGGGCACGGGACGACGATGGGCGGCGTGATCGTGGAGTCGGGGAAATTCAACTGGGGAAACGGCAAGTTTCCGGAGTTCACCTCGCCCTCCCCCGGCTACCACGGCGTGATCTTCCACGAGACCTTCGGCGACTTCGGCTACACGATGAAGGCCCGGATGGAGATCATGCGCACCTTCGGGCCGGCGCTCTCGCCCATGAACGCCTGGCTGCTCCTGCAGGGCCTCGAGTCGCTACACGTGCGGATGGACCGGCATTGCGCCAACGCGCTCGCCGTCGCGTCCTTCCTGAAGCAGCATCCGGCGGTGGCCTGGGTGAACTACCCGGGCCTTCCCGACAGCAAGTACCACTCCCTCGCGAAAAAGTATTTCCCCAAGGGCGCGAGCGGGCTTCTCAACTTCGGCATCCGAGGCGGCAGGAAGGCAGGCGAGCGCTTCATCGAGGCAGCGCAGTTCATGAGCCACCTTGCGAATATCGGCGACGCGAAGACGCTCATCATCCACCCGGCCTCCACGACGCACCGGCAAATGAGCGATGAAGAGCAGCTGAAGGCCGGCGTCTCGCCGGACATGGTGCGGATGTCGGTCGGCATCGAATCGATCGATGACCTCCTCTGGGACATCGACCAGGCCCTGAACGAGGCGGGAAAGGCATGATCAGCTACCAGGTCGTCGAGCACGGCAAGCCCCTGCAGAAAGTCCTTTCCGAGACGCCGAGGCCCCAAGGCACGGAAGTCCTGGTGCGCATCACGCGTTCGGGTGTGTGCCACTCCGATCTGCACATCTGGGACGGCTACTTCGACTGGGGCGGCGGAAAGCGCTTCTACGTGAAGGAGCGAGGCTGCGTGCCGCCCTTCACCATGGGCCACGAACCCTTCGGCGTCGTCGAGGCGCTCGGGCCGCGCGCCAGGGGCGTGAAGGCGGGCCAGAAGCGCCTCGTGTATCCCTGGATCGGCTGCGGCAAGTGCGCCGTCTGCAAGGCGGGCCAGGACAACTACTGCGTGTCGGGCAGCCGATACCTCGGAGTGAACCGGGCCGGCGCCTATTCAACCCATGTCCTCGTGCCCGACGCCAAATACCTGGTCGATGCGTCGGGCGTCGAAGAGGCGTATGCCTGCACACTCGCCTGCTCGGCCATTACTGCCTATAGCGCCACGGGCAAGCTGCCGGCGCTAGGGCCCAAGGATGAGGTCGTAGTCCTCGGTTGCGGCGGCCTTGGCCTCATCGCCATTTCGGTCCTGCGCGCCAAGGGCGTCAAGCGCATCGTCGCCTGCGATATCGACGACGCCAAGCTTGCGCCCGCGCTGAAGCAAGGGGCGGCCCGCACGGTCAACACGCGCGCTCCCGACGCCGCAGCGTCGCTCCAAGGCGCCGCAGGCGCCCTCGACTTCGTCGGCAGCCCGGCGACCGCCTCCCTTGGCATCGCCGCCCTTCGCAAGGGCGGGCGCTACGTTTTGTGCGGGCTCTACGGAGGCGAGCTCGTTCATCCGCTTCCGCCGATCGCGCAGCGCGCCATCGGCATCGTCGGTTCGTACGTCGGCAGCCTCCAGGAGCTGAAGGAAGTGGTCGCGCTCGCGAAGAAGGGCAAGCTCAAGCCGCCGCCCGTCCACACGCGTCCCGCCGCTGAAGCAAACGCGGCGCTGGAAGACCTGAAAGCGGGCCGCGTCGTCGGCCGCACCGTGCTGGACTTCGAGACCGCTAGTTGAGCTGGTAGGAAACCAGCTCGACGTCGTAGTCTGGCGCACCGAATACGCCGATGCGTGTTCTTCCGGTGCTCTTTACGACACGCTTGGCCTTCTCGGCGAACCAGTACTCGTAGACACGCCAGACGCGGTTAGTCCCTCCCAGCGTCGCGTTCAGGTCGAGAACGATTTTGACGGCATCGAACGTTCCTGCGGGCGTCGTCACTCTTTCGGCACCTACCACCTTCGCCTGGAAATTGCAGATCGTCGCAGCCTGCCTGCAGAAACCGGCTCCTTGCGCGTCGAGGTTTCTCCACGTGTCCCCAGCGTTGGGCTTGCCAAAGCTCAGCAGGTAGGGAGAGAACTGCAGGTTACCCCCGGCGAGGAAGGCGAGCGAAGGAGCGGCGGAATGCGCGCGCGAGCGCGCTTCTCCGTTGCCCGAGCGCCCGGTGTCGAGGATGCCATCCTGCGACACGGCGTTGACCTCTACGACTCCATCGGTCGTCTGGTTATTGCCGAGATTCGTATAGCGGTATTGCCAGCGATCCCCAATCTTGGGAAACCGCGGGTCGTCGATGCCCATTCCGACCAAGGCGTTCGTGGGCGCGATGCTCGCCACCTGCACGGGCGCCGGCTTGGGTTTTTCGATCGGCGCCGCGATCTCGACCGGCTTGGCCGGCTCGACCGGCTTCAACGACGGCGCGGGCTTGGGTGGGGGCACGATTGCCACCACCGTCGCAGCCGGCTTTGGCTCCTCGGGCTTCGGAGCGGCGGCGACCGTCGCCGGCGCGGCACGCATCCGCGCGAGCGCAACGAACGTGCCCTTCGGGTACTGCGCGATATAGGCCTCGAAATCCTTCGGGTTGGAGCTGTTCTTGATCGAATCCCAGAACGCGAGCTCCATCTGCAGCGGATCAGGGGCTGCTCCGGCGGGCTTCGGGGCCCCGGCGCGCTTGAGCTCCTCCTCGAGGTCCGCGCGCTGCTTGGCCAGCATTTCCTGGATCACCTTCTGCATTTGGCGCTGGACTTCGGCCTTCTCCGCCGCCACGCGCTCGGAGACCTGTTTCTCGATCTGCCTGCGCTGCTCGTCGGCGGAGAGCGTCGCCTCGCCAGGAACGAAGAAGAAGTTGCCCTTCAGCGAAGAACTCTCCCACGGCACCTGGCGGTCCTTCGTGTCGCGCGTGACGCCGATGCGCACTTCCTTGAAAAGCTGCTCGACCGGAAGCCCGGGCCTCGCAAGATTCGCGAGAAGGTGCTTGGTGTAGAGGCCGTTTTCACCATCGCCGTCGGCGGCGACGCTGCCGGGAGCCGTGGCAAAGGCGATGAGCGTGCCGGAAGGCGCGTCCATCTGGGCGAGGCCTTGCGCGCCCGAGCGGAAGCTCCGCGCGAAGGGGTTGTTCCGGCAAGCGTCGAGAATGACGAGGTTCAACGCGTTCTTGGCGCTGTCCATCTTGGAGAGGACGAAGTTCGCGTCCACCGCGCCGTCCTCCACTTCGTCCTCGCGCTCGATGTCCGCATTCACCGGGATGAGGAAGTTCTTGCCCTTCACCTGCATCCCATGGCCGGCGTAGTAGAAGACGCCGATGCCGCCGGCCGCGAGCTCGTCTCCAAAAGAGCGGATGACGCGCCGCATCGTCGTCTGCGTTGCATCCTCCACCACCGTCACCTTGAAGCCCGTGGCGGCGAGCGCCTTGCCGATGGCGCGCGCGTCGTTCACCGGATTGCGCAAGGGAGAGGTCTTGTAGGCCGAGTTGCCGATGACGAGCGCCACGCGCCGCTCGCCACCGGGCGCCTGCGCCGTGGGCGAGATCTGCAGCTGCCGGTCGGCGGCGATCCCGGGCAGGCCGGCATAGAGCAAGCCCGCGACGATGAACGACGCGACGGAGAGGCCTTTCGTCAAGCGCATCTCAATTGAGCTTATACCCGATCAGATCGACATCGTAATCGGGCTCGGTCGTCGTGCCCGCGCGCGTGCGGACAGAGGTCTTCACGAGCCGCTTGGCGGCGTCGGAGTACCAGTACTGGATCTGCCGCCACGTGGGGGTGTTGTTCAATCCGAAACCGGAGAGGTTGCCGTTCCACTCCACGTCGATGCGCCAGGCGTCGAAGGTCCCCGCGGGGGTCGCGACCTTTTCCTGGCCGACCACCTTGACGTCGAAGCGGCAGTTGGCATTTTGCTGCCGGCACAGCGATACGTTCGTCCGCTGCAGGTGCCACGTGTCGCCAGGCTTGGGCGTCCCGAAGCTCAGCAGGTAGGGCGAGAGCTCGAGCCAAAGGTGGTTGGAAACCAGCTCGGGCTGCGGCCCGTAGGTGCGCACGTCGTTGTCGTGGGCGGCCGAGTCGGCAATTCCATCCTTTCCGACGTTGCTCACCTCGATGCGCGTGGTCTTGCGCAGCTTGGTCGTGAGGTCGACGTACGAGTATTCCCAGGAATCGCCCACTTTCGGAAAGGCGCCGGTGCCTGCCAGCGACGTGGGTGCGTTGGCCGCGACCTGCATGGACGACGCTCGCTTCCTTTCGGCGCCCGGCGTGAACGCCGTCAGCTCGACGTCGTAGTCGTTCGCCAGCGCGGCCGGCATCATGCCCGCTCGCGTTCGCGCCGAAGCCTTGACCACGCGCTTCGCCTCGGGCGAGTACCAGTAGGCGAACTGCCGCCAGGCGGTCTGCGAGGGACCCGACCAGTTGAAGTCCACCACGACCTTCACGGCGTCGAAGGACCCAGCCGGCACGGCGACCTTTTCATGCCCGACCACCTTCGCGTCGTAGCGGCAGCTTAGCGATGCGCCTTGGCACGCGCGATCGTTCTCCACGACGAGCGATCGCCACGCCTGGCCGTCCTTGATCTCGCCGAAGTCGAGGAGATACGGCGAGAGCTGGAGGATATCGCCTACGTAACGAAGCGATGCGCCCGCGGCATGCGCGCGCGTCGTGGGCTTGGTGTCCGTCGGCCCGCCAGTCTCGAGGATTCCATCCTTCGAGACGCCGGTGACTTCAAAGCGCGCGCCGCGGCGCTGGTGGCTGATGGTGTCGGTGATGGCGTATTCCCACAAGTCGCCGACGCGGGGCAGGCGCGAGTCGTCGATGCCCGTGCCCAGAAGCGAAGGGGAAACCGCGGCAACCTGCTGCGCGGACGGCCCGGGCTTCTCCGTCGTCTTGACCGGCGCGGGCGGGGGCGGGGCCGGGGGAAGCGCCGCAGCCGCGGCAACCTGACCGCGGCGCTTGAGCTCCTCCTCGAATTCTGCGCGCTGGCGCGCGAGAAGCTCCTGGATCGTCTTCTCCATCTGGCGCTGCTGCTCGGCGCGATCAGCGGCCACACGGTCGGCGATCGTCTTCTCGATCTCGCGGCGTTGCGCCTCGCTGGCGGCGCTCGCGTCCCCCGGCACGAAGAAGAAGTTCCCCTTGAGCGAGGAGCTCTCCCAGGGGACCTGCCGGTCCTGGGTGTCGCGCGTAACGCCGATCCGCACTTCCTTGAAGAGCTGCTCGATCGGAAGCCCGGGGCGATTGATGTTCGCGAGCAGATGCTGGGTGTAGAGGCCGTTCTTGCCGTCGCCATCGGCTGCGACGCTGCCGGGCGCCGTCGCGAACGCGATCAACGTGCCGGAGGGCGCGTCCATCTGCGCAAGGCCGCGCGAGGCGGAGCGGAAGCTGCGCGCAAACGGATTGTTGCGGCAGGCGTCGAGGATGACCAGGTTGAGCGTGTTATGCGCCTCATCCATCCTTTCGAGGACGAGGTTGGCGTCGATCGCCTGGTCTTCCACGTCGCCCTCGCGGTCGATCTCGGCATTCACGGGCACGAGGTAGTTGCGGCCCTTCAACTGGATTCCATGGCCGGCGTAGTAGAAGAGGCCGACGCCGCCGGCGCCGAGGTCGTCGCCGAAGGCGCGGATCGCGCGCCGCATCGTGGTCTGGGTAGCGTCCTCGATCACGGTGACCTTGAAACCCGTCGCGGCAAGCGCCTTGGCCACCGCCCGCGCGTCGTTGACCGGATTGCGCAGCGGCGAGGCCTTGTACGAGGAATTGCCGATGACGAGCGCCACGCGGCGTTCCTTCGCCGCCGGCGTCTTCACGGGTGCGATCTGGAGCTGCCGGTCGGCGGCGCCCGCTACGAGCGCGAGCGCCATTGCGAAGAGCGCGACGAGCAGTTCGGTCAGCCGGCGTGGATGCAAGCCTGGACGCAAGGTCTTTTTCTCCCTTGTTTCATTCTATTCCAGCGCGAGCGCATCGCGGCGTTTGCGCCGCCCCTACAATAGGCGCCGTGACTCCTTTTTCCTGGCAGTTCCCCTATAGCTGGCCACGGAAGCCCGTGCTGGCAGCCAACGCCGTGGCCACCACGCAGCCGCTCGCGGCCCAGGCCGGCCTGCAAATGCTCGCGCAGGGCGGTACGGCGGTCGATGCCATCCTCGCGACCGCGATCACGCTCACTGTCGTGGAGCCGGTTTCCAACGGCATCGGCTCCGACGCTTTCGCGATTCTCTGGGATGGAAAACAGCTGCACGGGCTCAACGCCTCCGGGCGCTCGCCCGCCGCCTGGAGCCTCGACTATTTCGGCCGGCACAAGACGATGCCCTTGCGCGGCTGGGACTCGGTCAGCGTCCCTGGCTGCGTCGCCGCCTGGACGGACCTGCATGCGAGGTTCGGCAAGCTTCCTTTCGAGAAACTCTTCGAGGCGGCGATTCGCTACGCGCGCGAGGGCTTCCTCGTTTCGCCGACCATCGCCGGCCAGTGGGAAAAGCAGGTGGATGAGCTCAAGGTCCAGCCCGGGTTCGCCCAGCACTTCATGCCGGGCGGCCGGGCGCCGCGCCCTGGCGAGCGCTACCGCTCGGAAGCGCACGCGCGCGCGCTCGAGCGCATCGCCGCCACGCGCGGCGAGGCGTTCTACCGCGGCGAGCTCGCCACAGCCATCGAGGCGCAGGCGAAGCGCGACGGCGCCGCGATGCGCGCGAGCGACTTCTCCGAGCACCGCAACGACTGGGTGGACACGCTGCAAGTCGGGTATCGCGGCTACACGGTGCACGAGCTGCCTCCTAACGGCCAGGGGATCGTCGCGCTGATTGCGCTCGGGATACTCGAGCATTTCGACGTGGCTTCCCACCGGGTCGACGGCCCGGACAGCGTCCACCTGCAGATCGAGGCCATCAAGCTCGCCTTCGCCGACGCCTGGCGCTATGTCGCCGATCTCGATCACATGGATATCCGGCCGCGCCAGCTCCTGGACCCGGAATACCTGAAGTCCCGCGCGCGCCTCATCGACATGAAGCGGGCGCAGGATTTCGTCCATGGCAAGCCGCCGCAGGGCGGCACCGTGTACCTCACGGCGGCCGATGCCTCCGGGATGATGGTTTCCTACATACAGTCGAATTACATGGGATTTGGTTCAGGGGTCGTCGTCGACGGCGTGTCGCTGCAGAACCGCGCCGGCACGTTCAAGCTGCAGGCCGGCCACCCCAACTGCCTCGGCCCGCGGAAGCGGCCCTACCAGACGATCATTCCGGGCTTCGTGACCAGGGACGGCAAGCCCGTCATGAGCTTCGGCGTCATGGGCGGGACGATGCAGCCGCAAGGGCACACGCAGGTGATCGTCCGGATCGCCGACTACGGGCAGAATCCGCAGGCCGCGAGCGACGGCCCGCGCTTTCGCTTCGTGCAGGGGATGGACGTGAGCGTCGAGGAGGATCGCTTCCCCGCCTCCACGCTCGAGGAGCTGCAGCGGCGCGGCCACCGCATCGTCACGGTGGACGACTACAACCAGTTCGGCTCGGCGCAGATGATGTGGAAGCTCGACGGCGGGTACCTGGCCGTCAGCGATCCGCGCCGCGACGGCCAGGCCGTGGGCTTCTAGGCGTGCTCAAGATCTGGGGACGGGTCAATTCCGTCAACGTCAAGAAAGCGCTGTGGGCAGCGGAAGAGCTCGGGCTCAAATACGAGCGCATCGACGCGGGCCTGCAGTTCGGCGTCAACAAGACCGCCGAGTACCTCGAGATGAATCCCACGGGCCTCGTGCCCACGATCGATGACGACGGCTTCGTGCTCTGGGAATCGCATACTATCGTGCGCTACCTCGCTGCGAAGCACGGCACCGGAACGCTTTGCCCGGCCGATCCGCGCGCGCGCGCCGATGCCGAGCGCTGGATGGACTGGGCCTTCACGCTGCAGGCCGCCATGCGAGCCGTGTTCTGGGGCTTGATCCGCACGCCGGCCGAAAAGCGCGACCCGAAGGCCATCGAGGAAGGTCGGCTGAAGAGCAACGAGCTCATGTCGATTCCCGAATCGGTGCTGTCGCGCCAGCCGTACGTCGCGGGGACATCGTTCACCATGGGCGACATCCCGATCGGCTGCGAGGTGCAGCGCTGGATGCGCGTGCCGATCGAGCGGCCGCGCTACCCCGCGGTGGAAGCGTGGTTCGAGCGGCTTCGCGAGCGTCCGGCGTTCCGCCGGATCGTCGACATTCCGCTTACCTAGCGGCGGCCGCCGGGCCGGGCGGCTTGGCGGGCTTGAGGAGCTTCCCGGCTTCGCCCGATCTCGCGATCTCGCGCGCCTTGTCGTAGAAGGCCGGCAGGCTTCCGCTTTCGCGAAGGAGCGCCTCGAGCTGCGGCACGAGCTCGTTGTAGAGCGCCACGGACGCGAGGAAGGCATTGTTCGGCTGCTCCGGAACGATGCCGGGATACTGCGCGCGAAGCCGCGCGTATTCCTCGGCCTTGCGCTTGCGCTTCTCATCCTCGGGAAGCGCCTGGACGTAAACCGCGGCGAGCTGCTCGCGCGTGGCCTTGACGCGCTCGGCAAGCACGCGCCGGCGGTCCTGCAGGGCTTCGAACGCCTTGAGATCCTCCAGGCGCCCCTGTGCGCTCAGCCACCGGCGCACGCCCGCCTCCTCGACCGTGACGGCAAACGATTCGTTGAAGGTCGTGTCGCTGGGCGCATAGACGAGCTGGTGCGCAAGCTCGTGGAAGATGAGCCGCGCGAGCTGCGCATCCGGAGCGCCGATGAAGGTCGAAAGCAGCGGATCGTTGAACCAGCCGAGCGTGGAATAAGCCGCGACGCCGCCGACGTAGACGTCGTAGCCCCGGGCACGCAAGTCCTCGGCATGCCGGCGTGCCGCCTCCTCGGAGAAAAAGCCGCGGTAGGCGACGCAGCCGGTGATGGGAAAGCATTCCTGCCTGGGCTCGGTGGAGAATTCCGGCGCGGCGAAGACGTTCCAGACGGCATAGGGGCGGTGGAGGTCGGCGTACGAGCGGTAGCTCGCGTTGTCGGGAAGGCCGAGCTCCCTCGAAGCAAAATCGCGGATCTGCTGCGACGTGCGCAGCTTCGCCCTCAGCGGCTCGGGCGTGGAGGGATCGGCGAGCCAGGCATCCACCGGCCGCGCGGCGCTCAGGATGCCGAGCTGGCCTCCGATCGCCTGCGAGTAGTAGCCGAGCGTCTCGCATCCCGCGATGAACGGAAGCAGCAAAAGGAGAAACGCGAACCTCATTCTTCAAACGTTCCTTGCTTCAAAAACCGCGCCGCAAGCACGGCGACGCGGCGCGAAAAGATGAGCCGGCTGTGCCCGAGCGGCACGAGAACGCGCTCCCGCATGCCTTCCACGGTCGTTTCGGACACCTGGACCACGCCATCGTTCGCTTGGGCGAGCCTCGTGACGACGCGGCCGAGACCCAACGGAAACGTACCGGCGATGACACCCAGCGGCGCCGGGCGAGGCCATAGGGACGTGCGCTCCGCCCAAAGCGGCGCGCAGGCGCCCATCATCCAGCGCCCGAGGCGCCATTCGCCGAAGCGGCGCCCGGCTTCACAGCCCCGCACGGGCGAGCCGATGAACACGCTGGAAGCGGCAGGGAGCTCGCCATGGCGGGAAAGCGCCTCCAGAATCAGCACGCCGCCCAGGCTATGGCCGATGAAGTGAAAGGCCTCGCCGCGCGCGAACGTCGCCAGTCGATCCGCATTCCGGTCGAACCTGCCCCGTCCGTCGTAGGAGAACAACACCGGCCGAAATCCCCCGCGCGAAAGCGCAGCGCCGAGAAAAGCCATCGCGACGGCCGGCATCCACAAACCTGGGACCAGCACCACCCTTTCGTTCATTCCTCTCGCTTCTGGCCTGCGCGGGCGAAGATCGCGCTCGCGCGCACGATCCGGCGCCGGTCGCCGGTCACCAGGTAGCAGTTCGCGAAGGCAAGTCGGGTTCCCATGCGCTGGATCTCGACTTCGGAGTGGATCCAGTCGCCCATGCGCGCCGAGCCGGCGTAGTCGACCGCGAGGTGCGCCGTGACGAAGCCGCCATCCTGCGGCGCTCGCGCGTGCATGGCATAGCCGAGCGAGAGGTCGGCAAGCGTGGCGAGCAAGCCGCCGTGGCAGATGCCGCGCGAATTCGTGTGCTTGCGCTCGATGAGCAGGCCGATCGAGAGCTCCACCCCGCGCCGCCGCCTCGCGTAGAGCGGGCCGATCATCGCGTTGAACGGGCTGAGGCCGCCGAGCGGCCGATAGCCCTCAGGCGCCTTTTTTCTCAACTTTGCCCATCGCCTCGAGAAGCTCGCGCGCCCGGTGGACGATCGGGTAGTCGATCATCTGCCCGTCCACCTGGATGGCGGCTGCGCCGCGCGCCTCCGCTTCGACGAACGCCGCGACGATGCGGCGCGCCTGCGCAAGCTCCTCCGCGCTCGGAAGGTAGGCGGCGTTCACGGGCGCGAGCTGGTCCGGATGGATGCACAGGCGCCCCTGGAACCCCGTGCGGCGGCTGCGCTCGAGCGAGCGCGCGAAGGCGGCGCTCTCCTTGAGGTGAAACCACGGGCTGTCGATCGGATTCTCGAGCCCTGCGGCACGCGAGATCATCACGATCCGCGCTCGCGCCTCGGCGAGCTCCGGTTCGTCGAGCGAGGGCGAGAGGCCCACGTCGTGCGCGTAGTCGCCGGCGCCGAACGTGACGCGCTTCACCCGCCAGGGTCCCTTGTAGGGACGCAAGTTCTTCGCCTGCACGATGCGCTCGATGCGCTGCACGCCCGCGGCGGTCTCAATCTGCGGCATGAGGTCGATGGATCCCTCGGGAAGCCCGCGCTCGCGCTCGAGGTTGAGCAGCAGCCAGTCGATGGCGTGAAGCTCGCCCGCGCTCTCGACCTTGGGGAGCAGCACGCCTTCCACGCCGCCGTGAATCGTCTCCACGAGGTCGCCATAGCAATAGGGCGTCGAAGCAGCGTTGACACGCACGTAGCCGCGCCCGCGGCGAGGGCGCTTGAGCGCCTCGGCGACGACGCGCCGGGTAGCGGCCTTTTCCGATCCGGCCACGGAATCCTCGAGGTCCACGATTACCGCGTCCGCCTCGAGCGTGAGCGCCTTCTCCACCCGGCGAGGTACGTTACCGGGGGCGAAGAGGAAGGAACGATTGAGCGTCAAGCCGCCTCCTACTTGAGGATCTTTCGTCCGCCCCACGCGGGGAAAGGAAGCACGCGTTTCGCCGTCTCGAGCTCAGCAGGCCAGACGAGCTGCACCCGGCCCGACAGGATTTCCGTCACGGCGGGAAACTCGCCGAGCTGCTCGCCCGTCAATGGATCGACGCGATACTCGCCCAGCACGGTCGGGAATACGAGCGAAGCGAGCGCGGCGCGAAGCTTTTCCTGGTCTACGCTTCCCGCGCGACGCGCCGCCTCGGCGAGCACGGTACCCGCGGCATAGCTCTCCGCAGCCGCGCGGCCGGGCGCGCGGGAATACTTCGCGCGAAAGGCCTTCACGAATTCCAGGTTGCCGGTCGTGCGCATGCGGGCATCATAGCCGCTGGCGCCGACCGCGAACTCGGCGTCCTGCCCGACCCGCTTCATGAGCGCCGGATCGGAAGCGCCGCGCACGAAAAAGAGCTTCGGCGAAAGCGCGTGCTTCTTCAGCGTCTTCAACATTTCCCCGGCGTCGTGCGATTCGCCGAAGGCGACCCACGCGTCGGCGCCCTGGACCCTGAAGCTCGCAACCTGCGGCAGGAAATCCCCGGCTCCTGCGGGATAGACCTCGACGTCGGTGACCTGGAGACCGGACTTGAGCGCCCGTTCGCGGGCGGCGTCGGCCATTTCCATGGCGACAGGGTCGTCGCGGCTCACGAGGAGCAGCTTTCGGCAGCCGAGCTGCCTCGCAAGCTCGATCGGGCCCGCTCCATAGGCGGCGTAAGGGACCGTCGTTTGGAAGACGAACCGCGGCGAGCGCTTGTGTACGGCTCGCGACGGCCCCGCGGCGTTAATGAGGACGCGCCGAGAGCGCTCGGCCTCGGCGGCCGCCATCATGGTCGCGGCCGTGCCATACGGGCCAATGAGCACGTCGGCCTTTTCCTCGCCGATAAGGCGCCCATAGAGCGCGCCGGACTGGATGGCCTCGGACCCGTCGTCGAGCAGGCGCAGGTCGATGCGGCGGCCGAGCAGCCCGCCGCGTGCATTGACCTCCTCCTGCCAGAGCAGGAGCGCATCGCGATAGTCCGCCGCCTCTTCTGCGTGGACGCCGGTTTGCGAGACAACCGCTCCGACGACGATGGCGCCCTCTTGCGCCGGGACGCCGGCGCAGCACAGCGCGAGGACGAAGCCGACGACCCTAGTAATCCAGCTTGTCGTCGACCGCATGGCCTCGCATCGGAATGAGCATCGAGCGCTCGAAGGTCATGAACACGGTGCCGTCGGCCTTCCTGCCGCGCGTCTGAACCGTGACGATGCCGTGATGGGGCCTCGAGGCGGACTCGCGCTTGCCGATCACCTCGGATTCGGCATAGATCGTGTCGCCTGCGAAGACCGGCGCCGTGAGCCGGACCTTGTCCCAGCCCAGGTTAGCGACGGTCTTCTGGCTCACGTCCGAGACGCTCATGCCGGTCACGATCGCAAGGGTAAGGCACGAGTTCACGAGCGGGCGGCCGAATTCGCTCTTCGCGCCGTACGCGGCGTCGATGTGCAGGGGATGCTGGTTCATGGTGAGGAGCGAGAACCACGTGTTGTCGCTTTCGGAAAGCGTGCGCCCCGGCCGGTGCTCGTAGACGTCGCCCAGCTCGAACTCCTCGAAGTAGCGGCCGGCCGACTCGCGAAAGCGCTTCGGCCCGACTTCCTTTGCGCGGCTCACCATAAGAGAATCCCGGTTGAGATGAAGAGCATGGAACGCATGCTGGCCGACATTGTAGGCCCCGGGAACGTCCTCACCGCCGGAGAGGACACGAAACCGTACTTCACCGACTGGCGAAAGCAGTATTCGGGTCGCGCGGAATGCGTCGTGCGGCCGGCGAGCACCGGAGAGGTGGCGAAAGTCGTCGCTGCGTGCGCCCGGGAAGGAATCGCAATCGTCCCGCAGGGCGGGAACACCGGCCTTTCGGGTGGATCGGTGCCGACGGGCGCGAGGCCGGAAATCGTGCTTTCGCTCTCGCGCCTGAACCGCATCCGAGAGCTCGACGCGCTGAACGACACGATTACCGTGGAGGCTGGCTGCGTCCTCGCCGCTGTGCAGGGGGCGGCGCAAAAGGCCGGTCGCTACTTTCCGCTGTCGCTCGCGGCGGAGGGAAGCTGCCAGATCGGCGGCAATCTTTCTACGAACGCGGGCGGCGTGAACGTGCTCCGCTACGGCATGGCGCGAGAGCAAGTGCTCGGGCTCGAGGTCGTGCTGCCGGACGGCCGCGTTTGGAACGGCTTGCGCGGCCTTCGCAAGGACAATACCGGCTACGACCTGAAGCAGCTTTTCCTCGGCGCCGAAGGCACGCTCGGCATCATTACTGCGGCGGTCTTGCGGCTTCAGCCGGCGCCGACGGCAAGCGCGACTGCCTGGATCGCGGTGGAGGCGCCCCAATCAGCCGTCGAGCTCCTGGCGCTCCTTCGCGCGCGGCTCGGCGACCGGCTGACCGCCTTCGAGCTGCTTTCCCGGAATTGCCTCGAGGCGGTCCTGGCGCATGCCCGGGATTCGCGGGACCCGATGACGGCGCCGCATCCGTGGTACGTCCTGGCGGAGCTCGCCGACAGCGGCGACTCAAGGCCGCTACGCGAACGTACGGAGGAGGCGCTTGCGGACTGCGCTGAACGCGATGCCCTGCAGGATGCCGTGCTCGCGCAAAGCTCCACGCAAGCCGCCGCGCTCTGGAAGATCCGCGAGACGGTGCCGGAAGCGCAGTTCACGAACGTCAAGCACGACATCTCAGTGGCGGTGTCCAAGATACCAGCGCTCATCGAGCGAATCGAGCCCGCGCTCGAGGCCGCTTTCCCCTCCGTGCGCTCCTACGTGTTTGGCCACGTCGGTGATGGGAACCTGCATTACAACGTCGGGCCGGAGGGTCTTGTCCCGCAGCGCCCGGCAGTGAACCGCATCGTGTACGACGCGGTCGCCGCGCTCGGCGGCTCGATTTCCGCAGAGCATGGCCTTGGCCAACTCAAGCGAGAGGAGATCCGGCGGCACAAGAGCGCGCTCGAGCTGGAGCTCATGGCGACGCTCAAGCGCGCCCTCGATCCTCAATCGATCATGAATCCAGGAAAGGTGCTTTGAGCGGCTAGGGCTCGCGGCGAAAGACGACCGCCGATGCCCCGGTATCGTCGGCGAGCTCGCCTTCCATGCGCGCCCCATCGATGCGGCCGCGAAACCGCCGCCCGCCCGCGCGCCAGGCGATCTCGCTTCCGCGAAGCGACGCTTCCGTCACGGCAAGCCGCTTGCCGTCGACGAACGCGTCGAGCTCGATTTCCTGGAAGTTCTGGCTGACGGCGAGGCGCCACGACTGCGCACCACCCGCCGTCGTCCAGGTGCCGCGCGCCTTCGCCGGGACGATCCACAGGAAGATCATGCTTTCGTCGCCCTGTCCTGGATGCGGCGAGCTCACCGGCATCTTTTCCGTGCGGTCCGGCTTCCAGCTCGCCATGTGGAAGGCATGCGTGACGACGCGCGTCCCGGGACGCAACTCGTCCAGGAAGCGCGGTTGCAGGCGGCCGAGGAGCCCGGGAAGGAGGTAAACGGTCACGACGCTCGCTTGGGAGAGGTCCACGCGCAGGACGTCACCTTGGACGAAGCTCACGCGATCGCCGACGTTCGCGCGGCGGGCGTTCTCGCGCGAGAGCTCGACTAGCTTGGGATCGATTTCGATCCCCAATCCCCGGGCGCCGAACTTGCGCGCCGCGTCGATGACGATGCGTCCGTCGCCGGATCCGAGATCGACCACGAGATCGGCAGGGCCGGTCCCTGCGAGCCGCAGCATGCGCTCGACGACATCGCTCGGGGTCGTGATGAAAGGGGCACGCGGCTCCGGCTCCTGCGCTTGCGCGAAGAGCGTCCACGCGAAGAGCGCAAGGGCGAGCCGTTTCACGGCCGAAGCTGCGCCCGCTGGTCCTGCTTCGGAAGAAGCGACTCGACCTTTTCGCGCACCTGGGCGGAAGACCAGTCGAGGTCGCCGAGATAGCTGTAGCGGATGCTGCCGTCGGGTCCGACGAGGAAACTGACCGGAAGGAGCTTCGCGCCCCAGGCCTTGGTCGCGCGCACGTCGCGGTCCATGAGGATCGTGAAGTGCACCGGCAGCTTGTCCGCGAATTCGCGCGCGGCGCGCGGGTTCTCGCCCACGTTGACCGCGAGCA
>JAFAGU010000179.1 GCA_019237595.1 Betaproteobacteria bacterium
GGCATCTTCACTTCCGTGCGCGTCGCCGAGCAGGTGCGCGCCGGCATCCAGTCCCTGCCGCGCGGCCAGCGCATGGCCGCGACCGCCATGGGGCTCACGCAGGCCGAGGCCTACCGCTACGTCATCCTGCCGCAGGCCTTCAGGATCGTCCTGCCGCCGCTCACCTCCGAGTTCATGAACATCATCAAGAACTCATCGGTTGCGCTCACGATCGGCCTGCTCGAGCTCACCGGCCGCGCGCGGGCAATGCAGGAGTTCAGCTTCCGGGTGTTCGAGGCGTTCACCGCCGCGACGGTCATCTATCTCCTCACGAACCTCGTCGTCGTACTCCTCATGCGCGCTCTGGAGCTGAAGGTCAGGGTGCCGGGTCTCATTGCCGCGGGCGGCGCGCCGCAGGCGGGGCACTGAACCATGGGCGGATTCGACTTCGAAGTCATCAAGACGTCGCTTCCCTACCTCTTCCGGGATGGCATGACGTTCACGTTGACGCTCACCGTGCTCGCGATGACCGGCGGCATCGTCTTCGGCACGCTGCTCGCGATGATGCGCCTCTCCTCGTGGCGGGCGCTCTCGGTCGCAGCCGGCGCCTACGTGAACCTGATGCGGTCGATCCCGCTCGTGCTCGTCATCTTCTGGTTCTTCTTCCTCGTGCCCTACATCGGCGCCTGGATTCTGCGCGAGCCGAACCCGATCAAGGTCGGCGCCTTCTATTCCGCGCTCGTCACCTTCACGATGTTCGAGGCGGCGTACTACTGCGAGATCATGCGCGCGGGAATCCAGTCCATTCCGCGCGGGCAGGTGTGGTCCGGATACGCGCTCGGGCTGAACTACTGGCAGGCGATGGGGCTCGTCGTGCTGCCCCAGGCGTTCCGCAACATGCTGCCGGTGCTCCTCACGCAGACGATCATCCTCTTCCAGGACACCTCGCTCGTCTACGTGATTTCCGCCACGGACTTCCTCGGCGCGGCCTCGAAGATCGCGAACCGCGACTACCGGCTGGTCGAGATGTACAGCTTTGTCGCCGTCGTGTACTTCATCATTTCCTATAGCTTGAGCATGCTCGTCAAACGCCTCCAGGACAGGATCGCCATCATCCGATGATCTCGATCAAAGACGTCTCGAAGTGGTACGGCAGCTTCCAGGTCCTCACCGACTGCTCGACCCAGGTGGCCAAGGGCGAGGTGGTCGTCGTGTGCGGCCCCTCGGGCAGCGGCAAGTCGACGCTCATCAAGTGCGTGAACGGCCTGGAGCCATTCCAGAGGGGCACGATCACCGTCGATGGCGTGTCGGTGGGCGATCCGAAGACCGACCTGCCGAAGCTTCGTTCGCGCGTGGGCATGGTGTTCCAGCACTTCGAGCTCTTCCCTCACATGACGGTGACGCAGAACCTCACGCTCGCGCAGGTCAAGGTGCTCAAGCGTCCGGAGGAGACGGCCCTCGAGAAGGGCCTGAAGCTCCTCGACCGCGTCGGCCTCCTCGCCCACAAGGACAAGTTTCCCGGCCAGCTGTCAGGCGGCCAGCAGCAGCGGGTTGCGATCGCCCGCGCGCTGTGCATGGACCCGATCGCCATGCTCTTCGACGAGCCCACTTCGGCGCTCGATCCGGAGATGATCAACGAAGTGCTCGACGTGATGGTGGAGCTCGCGAAGGAAGGCATGACGATGATGGTGGTCACGCACGAGATGGGATTCGCGCGCAAGGTGGCCCATCGCGTCATCTTCATGGACGCCGGCAAGATCATCGAGGACGCGAAGAAGGACGAGTTCTTCGGCACGCCGCGCTCGGAGCGCGCGCAGCTCTTCCTCTCAAAGATCCTGCAGCACTAGCCTCGCTGCAGTAGCGGACGAAGCTCTCGCACGGAACCGAGGGCTTCCAGGCGAAGCACGGTTTCGATCAGCTTCCCCGCTTTTTCCCGCCCAAGGACAGGAACCATGAGGTCGCGAGCCTTCGCGACGACTTCCTCGCGCGTCATGGGGTTCTCCGCCGTGCCGCGCACGTCCTTGATCCATTCCTCCATCCGGGTGCCGTCGCGGAAGGTGATCTCGACGATGCTCTCGCGGCGAGGCCTCACGGCGTCGATGCGCGCGTCGGCGTGGAGCTCGACTTTCGCCCGCTGCGCGAGAATCTGCGGGTCCTTCATGCGCGCGGAATCGTGCGCGGCGGCAAAGGACACCGTGCCATCGACGAGCATAACCGCGACCATGTGCTGCAGCGAGATGTCGGGCATCTCGCGGCTGTTCACCGTGCGGAATTCATCGCTTGCCATTCGGACCACGACCCGCTCGACGTCGTCGGCGCGGAACGGGCGCTTGGCGCGGAAGAGCTCGAATGCATCCAGAGTGGCCTGGATCGGCGAGCCGACCGACCACTTCTTGATGTTGGTCCGCACGATCTCGTAGCGCTCGCCGAGTCCCTCGGCGAGCTTCGCAGGATCCGCCTTGAGCGCCCCGCCCTCGCGCGGCGCGAAAGCGTCGAAGAAGTTGTCCTGGCCGGAAAAGATGTCGTCCACCCCGGTCCATCCGCCGCGCACGAGGAGCGCGGCCGTGACGCCGCCGGCGGCCGGCTTGCCGCCGAAGACGAACGCCTTCTCGATGTGGTCGACGTCCCTTCCCCACACCGCGAACCCAGCCGCCTGCTGCGCGGTGTAGTCGAGCAGGAAGCGCATCTCGCGCTCCAAGAATCCTGCGGCGCACCCTGCGGCGGCCGCGGCGCAGAAGATGCCGGCGGTCGCATGATTGCTGCGATGAGTAAGCGCCTGGTACGCCGGGCCGCCGAGGCTCATGGTGACGCGCGTGCCCACGTCGTAGCCGAGCACGACGGCCCGGAGGAAGTGCTCGCCCGAGACGTCGACGAGCTCGCCA
>JAFAGU010000247.1 GCA_019237595.1 Betaproteobacteria bacterium
GTAGGGGATCTCGACGCGATGGATGCGCGCGGCGTCCTCGCCGCACGGAAAGGCCCGCGAAGCGGACACGACGAGCCGGTCGCCGTCGCGCGCGAGCGTGATGGAATCGGCGGCGACGCCCGGAAGGGCGACGTGCACGCGAACGCCGTCAGAGGTCTCGACGACGTCGACCGGCGGCTCCCAGTTTGGAGCGCCGCGAGCGGCGTGCTCGGCGAGGAAGAACTGCCGGTGCAGGCGGTCGGCGCGCTCGAGCATCGACAGCGCTTCGCTCCACATCCAGCTCGAAAGGTCCCGGGATCTCACTGCGCCTAGATGGCGGCGAAGGCCGCCGAATCAAGGGCCGCAAGAATGCCGTCCCGAATCAGCTCCTTGGCCGATCGGGCGGCAAAGACCTCGTTGTCCGCGCGGCTAGCGCGATCCGGTGGAAGCGGTAACGCCGGGCTTGGCGGCGGCCTGCCTGAGCTCTGCCTCGGGCTTCCAGACCACTTCGCTGTCCACGGCGTAGAGCGCGCAGGAGCCGCCGGCCACGTTGCGGCACTCGCGCAGCGCCGTCTCGCGCGCTTCGGCAAGGCCGCCCGCGAAGCCGCAGCGGCCGTCGTCGCTCACGGCATAGGCGCGCGGGCTGGGCGATTCGAGGAAGACGCGGTAGAGACCCTTGCAGGAATCGCTCGTGACTTGCGTCGGCGCGGAGGCCTGGAGAAGCTCGCCGGGCGCCTGGATCGGATCGAACCGCACATGGTTCGCGGCGAGGAATTTCTCGACCGTCGGAAGCCAGTAGCGCACGCCGAGGAGCTCGCCGAAGAGGTAGTGGCCGTCGCGGCCGAAGGCCGGCTGCACCACGTACTGCACCTGCTTCGCGCCCGCGGCAGTCAACCGGTCGTACCAGAGCTTCGAGGTCGCCGGGTTGAAGTACTTGTCGTTTTCCGCGTAGTGCATGAGCACCGGCACCTGGATGTCGCGGCCCATGGCGTCGAACATCCTCGCCATCGCCTCGACCGCGCACGGCACGCCGGGGCGCAGGTCCGGGTTGCCGCCGCGGCCGGCGGCGAAGCCCAGCACCGCGACCAGCCCTTCCGGGTGGCGCGTCGCGGCAGCAAACATCGAAACGACGCCGCCCGCGGACTGGCCGGCGAGGATCATGCGCGAGCCATCCACGTAGGGAAGCCGGCGCGCGTAGTTGTACGCAGCCATCACGTCGTCGGCGGCGGCGTTCTCGCCGCGGAAGTAGTCCGGCTTGCGGCAGGATCCCGCGTCCTCGGCGAACTCGCCGCCCGTGTCGCCGAAGCCGCGGCGCATCGGCATCACGACGACGAAGCCGCGGCGCGCGAGAATCGGCGCCGCGACCGCGAAGTCGTTCGCCGGCGATTCCGTGAGGCGCTCGCGCTCGGAGCCCGCGACGCCGTGGTTCAGGATGATGGCGCCGTAAGGCCCGGGGCCCGCCGGGCGGAGGATCGTGGCGGCGACTTCGTAGCCGCCGGGCGCCGCAATGCGCGCCTCCTCCTGGATGAGCTTCGGTCCGAAGGCCGGCGCTGCGATGGCCTTGCCCGCGACGAGCACGCACGCCGCGATGACCCCGATGAAGATTCCAAGCGAGGCGACCGAGCTGCCGATCGCCGCAAGAACTGCGTTCCCCTTCGTCTTGCCCAGCACTTGCCGCTACCCTCCCTCGTTGAAACTGCGACAGCAGTGTAGCGGGATTCGCGCGGCGTTAGTAGTCGAAAATCGTAGCGTCGTGTCGTCGCGACAGCGGCCTCTGATACCTTTGTAAGAACATGAACGGACCGACCGAGCGCCTGCGAGCGCTGACTCCCGCGGTGCTCGCGCAAATCCGCCGCGGCATCGAGAAAGAAAGCCTGCGCGTGCGCCCGGACGGCGCGCTTTCGCTCGCACCGCACCCCGTGGCGCTCGGCTCGCCGCTCACACATCCGCACATCACCACCGACTTCAGCGAGTCGCAGCTGGAGCTCATCACCGGCGTGCATACGGCGGTCGACGCCTGCCTCGCCGAGCTCACGCGCATTCACCAATTCGTCTACAAGGCGCTTCCCGAGGGCGAGCTGCTTTGGGGCTCGAGCATGCCGTGCAACCTGCCCGGCGACGACGACATCCCGATCGGCCGCTACGGCCGCTCGAACATCGGCCGGATGAAGACGATCTACCGCACGGGGCTCTCGCACCGCTACGGCCGGCGCATGCAGACTATCTCCGGCATCCACTACAACTTCTCGCTGCCGGGGCTCGTCTCCGAGGATTATTTCGCGCTCATCCGTAACTTCCGCCGGCATTCCTGGCTGCCGCTGTATCTCTTCGGCGCCTCGCCTGCCGTGTGCTCCACGTTCGTCGCCGGGCGCACGCACGAGCTGCGCGAGCTCGCCCGCGGCACGCTCTACCTGCCGCACGCCACGTCGCTGCGCATGGGGCGCCTGGGCTACCAGAGCGACGCGCAAGCCGCGCTCTGCGTGAGCTACAACAACCTCGACAACTACGCGGCCTCGCTCGACGCGGCGCTCACGCGGCCCTTCCCGGCCTACGAGCGCATCGGCGTGCGCAAGGGAGACGAATACCTGCAGCTCAACACGACGCTGCTCCAGATCGAGAACGAGTTCTACAGCACGGTGCGGCCGAAGCGCCGCACGCGCCCGGGCGAGCGGCCGCTGCACGCGCTGCGCGAGCGCGGCGTCGAGTACGTCGAGGTGCGGCTCATGGACCTCGATCCCTTCGAGGCGGTGGGCATCCATCCGCAGACGATGCGCCTCCTCGACGTCCTCCTCCTGCATTGCCACCTGGGCGAAAGCCCGCCCGACACGCTCCAGGAGATCGCCGCGATCGGCCGCAACCAGCACCTCGTTGCCGCGCGCGGCCGCGAGCCGGGACTCTCGCTCACGCGGTTCGGAAAACCGGCCCGGCTTGCCGACTGGGCGGGCGAGATCCTCGCCGAGTGCGAGCCGATCGCCGCCGCGCTCGACGCCGCCCAAGGCGGCGGCGCGGCTCACGCCGAGGCCGTCGCCCATGCAAGGAAGCTCGTCGCCGATGCAAGCCTCACCCCCTCGGCGCGCGTCCTCGACGCGATGGCAAGGAATCACCAGGACGTGTACGTTCGTTTTGCCTTGGCCCAGTCCCTCCTGCACGCCGGCTACCTGCGCGGCCTCGCCTTCCCCGAGGAGGCGCGGCGCTTCTTCGAGAACCTCGCGGCAAAGTCGCTCGCCGAGCAGGAGAAGATCGAGGCCTCCGACACGCTCGATTTCGAGAGCTACCGGCGCAAGTACCTCGCGCACGACACCCTCATCATCGGCCAGCCGCGCTACCGCGAGGATCGATGAGGGCAGCGTCCGCCCTGCTTCTGCTGCTGCTACCGGCGATCGCGGCGGCCGGCGAGCTCGGCCTCAACCTCTACAGCGCGTCGTACCACTTCGAGCGAAGCCGGGCGCGCGACCTGGGCCTCGACAACGAATTCAATCCGGGTGCGGGCGTGCGCTACCGCGACCGGCTCGCAGAGCGGTGGGACTGGTTCGTCGACGCGGGCGCCTACCGGGACTCGGGGCGGCACACCGCGATCGTCGCCGGGCCCGGCGCGTTCTGGAAGGCCGGGGAAGGCCTGCGCCTGGGCGGCGCGCTCGCTTTCTTCCACAGCGCAAGCTACAACCAGGGCCGCGCGTTCATCGCGCCCGTTCCGGTCGCGGCCTACGAGTGGCGTTCCGTTTCGCTCAACGTCACCTACTTTCCGCGCATCTCGAACTTCAACGACATCAATACGCTCGGCTTCTGGGTGACGATCTGGCCCGCCGCGCTGCAATAGCGCAATAAAAAAGGCGGGCCGAAGCCCGCGGTTCAGACGAGGACGACGAGCTCCGGCGCGCGCCCGCGCTCGAGGAAGACGATCGCGTTCTGCTCGAGCGCGCGCCCGAGGCCTTCCGCTTCCTCGCGTGGGATGCCGCAGACGAGCACCGCCGCCTCGGCAGGCCACTCGCCCTTCGGGTCCCGGCCCTCGGCGGCGTAGCGGCGGTAGCGCGTCGAGGCGAGGAGCGAGTTCATGCGCAGGAAGCTCTCCGCGTTCGCGCGCGCGCCCTCGCGCCGCCCATGCCGGTTCCCCGGCGAGACGAAGGCCGCGGTGGAAACGTCTTGGGCGTCGAGGAGCTCGTCGAGCGCCGCATTGGGCTCCCCGACGTGGAACACGATCTGCGGAGCGTCGGCGTTGTACGCGAAGACGACGTAGTCCGCCTTTTCGTACGCTTCGCGAAGGCCGGGCGGCAGGGGCATGTGCCAAGATTAGCGCCGCCTGGACCCCGATTTCATTACGAAGGAGACGCTCGCCGAGCTCCCGGTTCGCCGCTGGGAGGGCGAGATCGTGCTCGTCGAGGACGCCGCCGCGCTCGAGCGCGCCGCGGCGGAGCTGCGCGAGGAGACGCTCGTCGGCTTCGATACGGAAACGCGCCCGGCCTTCCGACCCGGCGAGCGCTACCTGCCTTCGCTCTTCCAGGCGGCGGCGAAGAGCACGGTCTTCATCTTTCCCGTCCAGCGATTCGATTGCTCCGCGCTCCTGCGCAGGCTCCTATCCTCGCCGGGCACCGTGAAGGCGGGCATCTCCGTCGCCGACGACCTGAAGACGCTGAAGGAGCTCTTTCCATTCGACGAGGCTTCGGTCGTCGACGTGGGACGCGTGGCGAAGAAGGCGGGCGCGAAGCAGTCCGGCGTGAGGAACCTCGCCGGACTGTGCCTTGGCTTTCGCATCCCTAAGAGAAAGAGCACTTCCAACTGGGCCGCGCCGCGGCTCTCGCCGCAGCAGCTCCTTTACGCGGCGACCGACGCGTGGGCCTGCCGGGAGCTCGCGCTCCACTTCGCGCGGCTAGGGCTTCTTTGAGCTTTCGCGCCTGCGCAGCGCCTCGTCTTCCCGGTCGGCTTCCTTGCCGATATCCGTGACGGGCTCCGGGCGCCGCACATCAGTGGCGGAGCTCCCCGTGGAGGCGCTCTCCGGCTTCTCCTTCTTCTGCGCCGCTCGATCCTCGGGATCGCGGCGATTGTCGGGCAGCTTCGCCGAAGCGCTCGCCGGATCGCCTTCCGTCGCGGAATAGGCGGCAACGCCGATCGCGCCGGCAACCGAAGCGAGCAAGGCAACGAGGCGCAGGCCACGCATGCCGCGGACGTTAGCGCGGCGGCGCTCAGCGTGTCTATGGTTCCGCGGGAACCGTCGCGCGCAGGCGACGGAGGTTTGTCACGCTTTCCCGGGCCGTTTCGCCGGCGGCTTGGCCGCCTGCGCCTCGAGCACGTCCGCGACGCAGGCCGTGAGCTTCCTGGCGTAGGGGATGTGCAGGAACTCGTTCGGTCCGTGCGCGTTCGAATGCGGCCCGAGCACGCCGGTGATGAGGAACTGCGCCTCCGGATACTTGAGCCCGAGCATCGCCATGAAGGGGATCGTGCCGCCCTCGCCCATCCACATGGTGCCCTTGCCGAAGTGCTTCTTCGAAGCGCCTTCGAGCGCTTGCTCGAGCCACTCGGCGGTGCGCGGCGCATGCCAGCCCGTGGCGGTCTGCTCGTAGTCGAAGCGCACGCTCGCCCCGTACGGCGGATCCGCCTCGAGGAGCGTCTTCAACGCCTTTCCCGCCGCCGCGCCATTCAGCGTCGGCGGAATCCTCAATGAGAGCTTGAGCACGGTGCGCGGCCGGAGCACGTTTCCGGCAGAGGCGGGCGGCGGGAGGCCGTCGGCGCCGGTGACCGCGAGCATCGGGCGCCACGTGCGGTTGAGCACGAGATCGTCCAGCGCCTCGGCCATCGGCGCCATGCCCGGCATGAAGGGAAACTTGCGATAGATCTCCTTCCCGAGCACCTTGGCCGCGCGCTTCGCCTGCTCGCCGCGCTCGGGCGGAATGGGCGCGTGGAAAACCGCGTGGTGGACCACCCCGGTCTCGGCGTCGTCGATCCGATCGAGGAGAAGCCGCGCGATGCGAAAGCCCTCCGGCACGACGCCGCTCGCGTCGCCCGAGTGCACGCCCTCGCTGAGGACATCGATCGTGAGCGTGCCGTTCACGAGGCCTCGCAGCGAAGTCGTGCCCCAGAGCTGCTCGTAGTTGCCGCAGCCCGAGTCGAGGCCGATGACGAGCGTGGGCGTGCCGATCCTCGGCTCGAGCGCCTCGAGGTACGTTGGAAGATCGAAGCTGCCGCTTTCCTCGCAGCACTCGATCAATATGAATATCCTGGAGTGGGTCTTCTTCTCCTCCTGGAGGGATCGAATCGCGGCGAGCGAGGCGAACACCGCATAGCCGTCGTCGGCGCCGCCGCGGCCGTAGAGCTTGCCGTCCTCGAGCACCGGCTTCCACGGGCCGAAGCCTTCGCGCCAGCCGGTCATTTCCGGCTGCTTGTCGAGGTGGCCGTACATGAGGACGGTGTCCTTGCCGCTCCCCTCGACCTCGATGAAGAGCACTGGCGTTCGTCCCGCAAGGCGGACGACTTCCATCTTCATCCCGGCGACGGCGTTCTTCCGGCACCAGCTCTCGGCCAGCTTCACTGCGTCGTCGATGTAGCCGTGCTTCGCCCATTCGGGATCGAAGTGCGGGCTCTTCGCGGGAATCGCGACGTATTCGATGAGCGCGGGGACGATCGCGTCGTCCCAGAACTGGTCGATGCGCTTCATGCCGCCATTCTAGGATTGGGCGCCGGCAAGCGTCCGGCGCGGGCGGCCCCGGGAGCGATGCAGGGCGACCGGCTTCGGGACGACGCGATACTCGGCGTCAGGTTCCGTGACGGCGTGGAGGAAGGGATTGCGCACGCGCAAGCTTCCGAACGTCATTCCATCCTGCAGGTCCTCGGTCAGGAGCGTCTCGCAGGCGAGCGCCTGGGCCGCCGACACCACCAGGCTGTCCCACCAGGACAGGCGGTACCGGTACTCGATCCGATACGCACCCTCCATCACCTGCTCGTCGATGGATTGCACCGGCCACGCGAGGTATTGCCGGACGTCGTCCCAGGCAAGCTCGCGGGAGACGCGCGGCTCGAGCTTCCGCGTTGCGATGACATAGAACTCGGACAGCACCTGCACGCTCGTGCACGCGCGGCGCTCGCGCCAGAGCCGCGCGATCCATTCCGCCGCCCTCGCCTGCTTGACCGGGGCGCGCGGGTCCCGCGCGTAGACGAGGACGTTAGCGTCGACGAAGCATCGGCCGGTCATGCAGCTCTTCGCGCGCCGGGTACTTCTGCGGCGGGCCCTTGAGCGGGAAGGGCTTGGAGGCAAACCAGGCCTTCATCGCCTTCTCGTAGCGGTCGGCTTCCCGCATCTGGTCTCGCAGCGCGTCGCCGACGAAGCGCGAGACGCTCATGTTGCGTTCCGCGGCGGCGACCCGGACCCGGGACGCCGTCTCGTCGTCCAGCGTAATCGTGATGTTCTTCATCCAGGACATAAATTACACGGATCCAGTGTGATTAACAACGCTACCCGTCCAGCAACCATGCCTCCGCGGCCGGTTCCTCCCGAAACGCGCGCACCTGCAGGCCGCGCTGCAAGGCGAGGAGCTGGATGTACTGGTGCGAGCCGAAGGATTCGGCGCTATCCGACACGAGGGCGAGGCGAAAGCCCGGGATCGCCGCCAGGCGGTCGAACACCGCGGAGAGGTTGTAGCTCTCGACCTTGAAGATCGCCCGCGACTCGTAGAGGCAAGCCATCACGCGCCCGATGCGCAGGCGCTCCATCTCCTCCACGAGCCGGCGATGCGCGTCCCTCGTTTCCTCGACGGTCTCGCGCCTTCGCGCCACGGCCCGCAGGTAGCCGGGTCGCAGCTCGAAGGAGAGATCCATGGGGTTCAGGCGGGATGCCCGACCGGAACGTCGACCCCGGCGCGCTATCGATGCGCACTCGGCGATCGAGCATTCCGTCGTGCAAGCCTAGGATAGCTCAGTTCGGCGCGGGCGGCCCTGCAAAAGTACCGCTGGAAAAAAAGAAGCCACCCGAAGGTGGCCTCTAGGGGTGAGCCATTTCCCGAGGGAGGGCGGGAGGAATGGCTCGGGGGGGAGTCGCCATTCTGGAGAAGCCCGAACCCGTTGTATGTAGCGCGAACCGGCGATTTCGCGTCGCCGCGCCTCTACAAGCGCGCTCGTTTCGCTAGCCGGAATCAAGACCACATTCCGCGCAGGGCCGATGCCACGTCGAGCTGCACCGGCGCGCGCTGCGCCTCGACGGGCTCCCCCACGGAGCCATATGCGACGGGCTCGAGGCAGGCCATGACTTCGCGTGTCAGGAAGCGGCTCTTCGCCCCATAGACGTGGCGATCGCCCATGCGCGACTGCGAGGTCACGTAATACTTGAGCGGCGCGATGAGGTGGAGCTCCGTCTTCGCGCGTGTCATCGCCACGTAAAGAAGCCGGCGCTCCTCGTCGATGAGCTCGGGCTTCCCGGCGGAGAATTCGTTCGGGAAGTTGCCGTCGCTGACGTTCAGCACGTGCACCGAGTCCCACTCCTGCCCTTTCGCCGAATGGACGGTGGAGAGGACGAGGTAGTCCTCGTCGACGAGCGGCGCGCCGGCGAGATCGCCCGTCGCCTGCGGCGGGTCGAGCGCCATCTCGGTGAGGAACGCCTCGCGCTTTTCGCACGTGGCGGCGATCTTCTCGAGCTGCACCAGGTCCGCCGCGCGCACCTGCGGCGCGTCGTACTTGCGCTCGAGGTGCGGCTCGTACCACTCGCGGACGCGCTCGACCTGGCCGTTCCACGGCGTTTGCGGATCGCCCAGGAAACGGAGCAATGCGTCGGTGTCTTCGGAGCCGCTCCGCAGCGCCGACCATGACGAACCGTTCGCCTCGAAGGCCGTGAAGACGCGCTCGGCGGTCGCAGGGCCGACGCCCGGCAGAAGCTGGAGCACCCGGAAAGCGCCGACTCGGTTCCTCGGATTGTCCGCCCAGCGCAGCACGGCGAGGAGGTCCTTCACGTGCGCGGCCTCGAGGAATTTCAGCCCGCCATATTTCACGTACGGGATGTTCCGCCGCACGAGCTCGAGCTCGAGCACGTCGGAGTGGTGCGAGCTGCGGAAGAGCACCGCTTGCCGGCGGAGCTCCATGCCGCGCTCGCGGGTCTCGAGCACGCGCTCGACGACGTACTGCGCCTGGGCGGAATCGTCCGCGACGGTGACGTAGCGCGGTTTGTCGCCGTTCGGTTTCCTTGAATAAAGGCTCTTTCCAATCACCGCGTTTGCCGCGTCCAGGACCCGCTGCGTGGAACGGTAGTTTTCCTCGAGCGGGACCACGGCGGCGGAGAACGCTTCGCGGAACGAGAGGATGTTCTCGACCGTCGCGGCGCGGAAGGAGTAGATCGCCTGCGCGTCGTCGCCGACGACCGTGAGGCCGCGGCCCTGCGGCCGCAGGCGTTCCAGGATCCCGGCCTGCAGCGTGTTCGTGTCCTGGTATTCGTCGACCAGCACGTGGTCGAAGAGCGCGCCGATCTCCGCGGCCAGCGTCGGCTCGCCCATCATGGCGTGCCAGTAAAGGAGCAGGTCGTCGTAGTCGAGCGCCTGGGTTTCGAGCTTCTTCTCGACGTACTTCCTGAAGAGATTCTTGAGCTCGAGCTCCCAATCCGCGCACCAGGGAAAGAAGTCGTCGAGCGTCTTCCTGAGCTCGCCTTGCGTGTTGACCTTGTGCGAGTAGATCGCGAGGCAGGTGTCCTTGCGCGGGAAGCGCTTCTCCGAGCGCGAGAGGCCGAGCTCGTGGCGCGCGAGGTCCACCAGGTCCGCCGCGTCGCCGCGGTCGAGGACGCTGAAGCTCTCCGCGAGGCCGAGGCGATGGCAGTGCTTGCGGATGAGGCGGTTGGCGACCGAGTGGAAGGTGCCGGCCCACGGCAGGCGCACCGGCGGCGCACTGCTCTCATCCGCGAGCGCCGCGGCCACGATGCGCTGCGCGCGGCGCGTCATCTCGAGCGCGGCGCGGCGCGTGAAGGTGAGGAGCAGGAGCCGCTCGGGCGCGACACCGCCGAGCACGAGGTGCGCGACGCGGTGCGCGAGCGTATTGGTCTTGCCCGTGCCCGCGCCGGCGAGGATGAGGAGCGCGCGGGCGCCGTCGAAGCACGCCGCCTCGCGCTGCCTCGCGTTCAGCTTGCCGAAGACCTCCGCCGCCGCCATGGGCGGCGACTATAGGCCATAACTGTATAAACTTCCAGTATCTACTTCTTCAGCGCCTCTTCGCGGCTCTTCTGGAAGATCGGCAGGTAGTCGTAAGTCGGGTAGTACTCGGAGCGGAAGCCGCCCCAGGCACCCTTCTCGATCGCCAGGTTCACCGCGCGCAGCTTGTCGGCCGGGAGCCGCACGGTGATCACGTGGCCGATGCCCATGACGATGTGGTACGAGACGACCTCCACGCCCTCGGGCGGGAACATCTTGCGAAAGCCGGTCTTGTCGAGGTGGGCGTTGATCTCGTCCACCGTCTTCGACTGGTCGTGGCGCAGGAAGATCGTGAGCAGCATCGTCGGCTGCTGCGCGAAGGCCGGCGCGACGTAGGCCGCGGCGACGAGGACGACGAGGATCCTGATGAATCGCATGGCGCTCTCCTTTGGCTGGGGAGCGCCAAGGTAGCCTAAAGGAGGCCGAGCTCCAACGGCGCCGCCTTCGGAAACACTTGCTGGAGCTGGGCGCCCGAGAGGCCGTACAGGCGCCCGAACAGGCCGCCCAGCACGCCGCGGTAGTCGCTGAGGACCGGGAAATCGCGATCCTCGAGGAGCGTCTTGCGCTCGACGCGCACCTGCTCGCCGGCGAGCCGCCCGCCCCGCACCGCGCCGCCGAGGATCCACAGCACGGTGCCGTGGCCGTGGTCGGTCCCGCGGTTGCCGTTCTCGCGGAAGGTGCGGCCGAATTCGCTCATCACCGCGACGACCGTGGTCTTCCACGCCGGGCCGAGCTCGTCCGCGAGCGCCGCGAGGCCGCGCCCGAGGTCCTCGAGCCGCGTCGCGAGCTGGCCGGTCGCGCCGCCCTCGCCCACGTGCGTGTCCCAGCCGCCCACGTCGACGAAGCCGAGGTTGTACGGGCCGCGCAGCAGCCGCGCGAGGCGCCTCGCCTGGTCGGCGAAGTTGCGCGCGTTGATGGCGTTGCGGCTCGCCGCGTTCATCTCCTCGGAGAGCTCCTTCATCACCTTGTCGCGCGCGCTGAAGCCCTCCGTCACCGGCTCGGCGAGCGCCGTGTCGCGGTACATCTGCGCGATCAGGTCCGACTGCCTCGCGTCCACGCCCGCGCGCCCCACGAAGCGCAGCGCCGCATTCGCGACCTTCGCCTCGCCGCGGAAGACGATCGGAAGCTGGTCGGTGAACGAAATGGGCTTCTGGTCCTTCAATTGCGAGACCAGCCGGTTGAGGAAGCCCGAGCCGAAATCCCTGCGCTCGCCGAGCGGCTGGCCGAGCTCGATCGAGTCCTGCGTCTCGAAGTGGCTGCGCGTGAGGTCCTCGGTGCCGGCGAAGGGCACGAACGCCGCCTCCCCCTTCTGCCAGAGCGCGTAGACGCTGTCCTTGAGCGCGGGATGCAGGCCCCAGTCCGAATCGATCGCGAGCGCCTCGGTGCGCTTGATCGCGATGTTGGGGCGCGACTGGTAATAGAACTCGCTCGACACCGGAACGAGCAGGTTCGCCGCGTCGTAGCCTCCGCGCAGGAAGACGAGCAGGAAGCGCGTGTCGGCGGAAGGAGCGGCAAAGAGCTCGCCCGTAAGCGCGCCCGCTAACACAGTCCCGGAAGCACGCAAGAAGTGACGTCGGTTCACGATCATGGGGGCGCGAAGGGTAAAATCAGTGGATGCTTGATTGGACGACCTGCCAAGCTGTCGAGAACGACCCTGCCAAGGTGAGCGGCGCATGGGTATTTCGCGGCACGCGCATCCCGGTTGCGAGCCTTTTCGAGAACATCGAGGGCGGAGCAACCGTAGAACAATTCCTCCAGTGGTTCCCCGGCGTTTCCCGGGCGCAGGTGGACGCCGTCCTCGAACACGCCGCTCGCAGCGCCCAAGCGGCCTGACCGCTTCGCCGCCGAATGCGGCTGCTCTTTGACCAAGGCGTGCCCGTTCCCCTTCGCGCGCACTTGGCGGGGCATGAGGTGCGAACGGTTCATGAGCTCGGCTGGTCGACCATGAAAAACGGCGAGCTCCTGGCAGCAGCGGAAGAAAAGTTCGATTTATTTGTCACGACAGACCGCAATCTCCGCTATCAGCAGAATCTAGCCGACCGCCGTCTTGCCATTCTCGTCCTGCCAACGACGAGCTGGCCGATCTTGCAACGCCAGGTCTCACGGATCGCCGACGCGATCGCTTCCGTTCGACCCGGAATATACGTTGAGCTCTCCTAGTAGTCATCGGTTCATGAATTCCGGGGAGGAGAGGAGCAGCATGTTCCACTCCTGGGGGCTCGAGGCCTTGTCGAGCGTGGCGCGCGTCGAGGGGCCGAGCGCGTACTGGAGCGACTGGTAGTAGAGCGCGTTCGCGAGCTGCGGGAAGGCGGGACGCTCGACCGGCTTCTCGCCCTCGGTGCGGAAGAGGCCCGCGGCGCCGTAGCCGACCGCGCGCGCGATTTCGAAGCGCGTCGCCATCTGGCCTGCGCTCGACCACTCGGAGCGCGTGAGCGGATAGCCGTCGGGCGTCTGGCGGCCGTAGAGCGGCTCGCCCATGCGCCCGAGCCAGCCGAGCACCGGGTTCGCGTTCAGGATCACCTTGTCGCCGTACGCGAGGCGAACGGCCGAGACGACGTAGTGGATCGGGTCCTTGAACTTCTGCCCGAGCGAGGCGGTGAACTCGGGCGAGGAGAAGAGCGCGCGCAGCACCTCGGCGATGTCGCCGTTCGTGCGCCGGAACGTGGAAGCCATGCGCTCGACGAGCGCGGGCGGCGGATCGTCGGAGACGAAGAAGAGCGCGAGCTTCCTCGACACGAAGCGCGCGGTCGAGGGATGCTCGGCGAGCCGGTCGAGCGCCTCGTCGAGCTCCGCCGGGCCCTGCGCGCGGAGCGGCCGCCCGAGGAGCACCTTCCCGCCGTAGTCGTGGCGCGCCGGATCGAACTCGTAGAGCCCGTCGCGCACCACCTCGCGCCGCATCGGCATGCGAAGCCCGAGGCGCTCCCCCTCGGCAATGCCGTAGCCCGTGAGCACGCGCGCGAGCTCCTGCACGTCCTTCTGCGTGTAGCCGCCGTCCACGCCGAGCGTGTGGAGCTCCATCAGCTCGCGCGCGTAGTTCTCGTTCAGGCGCTTCGCGGCGTTCTGCGCGTTGTCGAGGTAGCGCAGCATCGCGGGATGCTTCGCCGTGGCGCCGAGGAGGTCGCGAAAGCGCCCGAGCGCGTTCGCGCGGATCGCGTTCTCCTCGTAGTCGCCGAGGTAGGCGCGCACCTCCGCCTTGCCCGCGAAGACGTTGAAGTGGTTCATCCAGAACCACGTCATCTGCTCGCGCAGCTGCCACGGCGAGTAGAGCGCGCGCAGCATCGAGCGCGTCATCGACTCGCGCGCGAGGCGCGTGAGCTCCTGCTGGAACGCCTGCTGCTCCATCTTGCGCTTGTCGTCGTCGGCAAGCACGTTGAACGAGGCGCGCCGCGCGGCGAGCTCTCGCCCGAGGTCGTAGGCGCTTCGCTGCACTATCGTCATGGCCGCGACCTGCTCCCCCGCGTCGAGCGGCAGGTCGTCGCCCGGCGGCGGCTTGAGCTGCCGCTCGAGCCAGGCTTCGCGCCCAAGCGCGGCGAGCTCTCGCGCGCCTTGCACGTTCGCGCCCCATGTCACGCGGTCGAGGAGGAGGTAGTCGGAAGCGGCGACATTGGGCACCGGCCTCGGCGGCTCCGGCGAGGGCGGCTGATGGGTCGCGCAGGCCGAAAGCGCAAGCGCGACGCCGGCGAGAAATGCCTTTTTCATGGCAGCGGAATCATTAAACGCCGATTCGCCCGGATCGGACAGCATGACTATGTTTCAAACTGTATCGCCCATTAGAATTGCGCGCTTGCCGTACGCCCGCCGCAGCGCCGCGCTCCTCCTTCTCGCCGTCATCCTTGCAGGCTGTGCAAGCTCGGACGGGCTTTCGACTCGCGCGACGCCCGCGAAGCCCGAGGAGCTGAAAGCGGAGAAGACGCTCGGCGCCGCCGCCGCCGGCCCCTGGCCTGCCGCCGACTGGTGGAAGCGCTTCGGCGATCCGCAGCTCGACGCGCTCGTCGATGAAGCGCTGAAAGGCAGCCCCAACATGCGCCTCGCGCAGGCGCGCGTGGACCGCGCCTCGGCAACCGTGCTCGCCGCGGGCGCGGCGTTCTGGCCGACGGCGAGCGCCGGCCTCGACTCCACGCGCCAGCGCTACTCCGCCAACGGCATCTTCCCGCCGCCGATCGCCGGCGGCACGTTCACGACGACGAACATCGGCGTCTCGTTCGGCTACGAGTTCGACTTCTGGGGCCGCAACCGCGCCGCGTACGAAGCGGCGATCGGCCGCGAGCAGGCGGCGCAGGCCGACGTGTTTGCGGCGCGCCTCGTGCTTTCCTCGGCCATTGCCGCCGCGTATGTGCAGCTCTCGCGCAGCTTCGACCAGCTCGACATCGCGCGCCGCACGCTGGAAGAGCGCGAGGCGATCCAGCGCCTCACGACGCAACGCGTCAGCGCCGGGCTCGATAGCAAGCTCGAGCTGAAGCAGGTCGAGACCTCGATTCCCGCCGCGCGCGCGCGCGTGGCGCAGATCGAGGAAGAGATCGCGCTCGAGCGCAACCAGCTCGCCGCGCTCGCGGGCCAGGGGCCCGACCGCGGCCTCGCGCTCGAGCGGCCGAAGATCGCCGCCGAGCCCGTCGCCCTGCCTTCCGCGCTTCCCGCGGACCTTCTCGGCCGCCGGCCCGACGTGGTGGCGAGCCGGCTGCGCGTGGAAGCGGCGGCGCGCGACGTCACCGTGACGAAGGCGGCGTTCTATCCCAACGTCAACCTCTCGGCGCTCCTCGGCTACCAGTCCATCAGCTGGTCGAAACTGCTGCAGCCCGAGAGCGCCGTGCCCTCGATCGGCTTCGCGATCCGCCTGCCGCTCTTCGACGCCGGGCGCCTGCGCGGCGAGCTCGCCGGGCGGCACGCCGACTACGACGTCGCGGTCGAGCAGTACAACCAGTCGCTCGTCGACGCGCTTCGCGAGGTGGTGGACCAGCTCGCGTCGTGGCGCTCGCTCGAGACGCAGCGCTCGGAGGTCGACCTCGCGCTCGGCTCGGCCGAGGAAGCCTACCAACTCGCCACCACCCGCTACCAGGGCGGGCTCGGCACGCTGCTGCAGGTGATCGCCGCGGAGATGGCGGTGCTCGAGCAGCGCTCGCTCCGCGCCGACCTGCAGGCGCGCGCGGCGACGGTATCGATCAACCTCGCCAAGGCGCTCGGCGGCGGATTCATGGACGCGGACGCACAAAGGCCGGAGCCGAAGCGATGAGCACGCCGGCCGAGAACGTTCCGGGCGCGGAGAGCGACGAGCGCCGCGCGCAGTCCGACCGTCGCTATCCGAAGCGCAGCCGGCGCCGGATTGCGCTCATGGTCGTCGTTGCGATTTTCCTGCTCTTGCTCATCACGGCCGGCTTGTGGTGGCTCCTCTTCGGCCGCTGGCACGAGTCGACCGACGACGCCTACGTCGGCGGCAACCTCGTGCAGGTGACGCCGCAGGTCTCGGGCGTCGTGATCGCCATCCGCGCCGACGACACGGAGCACGTCGACGCGGGGCAGCCGGTGGTCGAGCTCGACAAGGCCGATGCGCAGGTCTCGCTCTCGCAGGCCGAGGCGCAGCTCGCGCGCACGGTGCGGAGCGTCCGCAACCTCCACGCCACGACCACCGAGGCCGAAGCGAACGTGGACCTACGCAAGTCCGACCTCGCGCGCGCGAACGAGGACCTGCGCCGGCGCCGCGCGATCGAGGGCACGGGCGCCGTCTCCGGCGAGGAGCTCCAGCATGCGATCGACGCGGTGAACGGGGCGAAGGCGGCGCTCGAGGCGGCGCAGCGCCAGCTCCAGGCGCAGCGCGCGATGGTCGAGCACACCACCGTCCACGACCATCCGGACGTGCTGAACGCCGCGGCCAAGGTGCGCGAGGCGTACCTCGCGCTTTCGCGCACGACGCTACCCGCGCCGGTCTCCGGCTTCGTCGCGCGGCGCACGGTGCAGGTGGGCCAGCGCGTGAACGCCGGCACGCCGCTCATGACGATCGTCCCGCTGCAGGAAGTGTGGGTCGACGCGAACTTCAAGGAGAACCAGCTCGCCAACCTGCGCGCCGGCCAGCCGGTGGACCTCACGGCGGACGCCTACGGCGGCCAGGTCACCTACCACGGCCGGCTGCTCGGCTTCAGCGCCGGCACCGGCTCGGCGTTCGCGCTCCTCCCGCCGCAGAACGCGAGCGGCAACTGGATCAAGGTCGTGCAGCGCGTCCCCGTGCGCATCGGCTTCGACAAGAAGGAGCTCGACGAGCACCCGTTGCAGATCGGCCTCTCGATGAAGGTCGACGTCGACACGCACGACCGCAGCGGCGCGCGGCTCGCCAAGGCGAGCCGCGTCACCGCCGCCTACCAGACGAGCGCCTTCCCGCCGGTCGACAAGCAGGCCGAGCAGAGGATCGAGACGATCATCGCCGAGAACAGTGGCGAGATGAGGGTTTCGAGGGGCCGTTAGCTTTTTCCCGTAGGAAAAGATTCTCTTGGAAGAAAAAGCGGAAGAAAAAGCAAGCCAGCTACAACCCCTCGAAGGCCCTACCAAGGTCCTCGGGACCCTCGCGGTGTCGCTCGCGACGTTCATGAACGTGCTCGACACGTCGATCGCCAACGTGTCGATCCCGGCGATCTCGGGCGACCTCGGCGTGTCGCCGAACCAGGGCACGTGGGTGATCACGTCCTTCGCGGTGGCGAACGCGATCTCGGTGCCGCTCACGGGCTGGCTCACCGAGCGCTTCGGGCAGGTGCGGCTCTTCGTCGTCACGACGCTCCTCTTCGTCGTCGCCTCGCTCATCTGCGGGATGGCGTTCTCGATGCCGATGCTCATCGCCGCGCGCGTGATCCAGGGCGCGGTCGCCGGGCCGATGATCCCGCTCTCGCAGACGATCCTCCTCTCGAGCTACCCGCGCGAGAAGGGCGGCACCGCGCTCGCCATGTTCTCGGTGACGATCCTCGTGGCGCCGGTGGTGGGGCCGCTCCTCGGCGGCTGGATCACGGACAACTTCTCCTGGCCGTGGATCTTCTTCATCAACGTGCCCGTGGGCCTCGTCGCGGTGGCGGCGACCTGGATCGTCTACCGCGAGCGCGAGTCGGCGCGCCTCAAGCGCCCGATCGACGGCGTGGGGCTCGTGCTCCTCGCCGTGTGGGTGGGCTCGATGCAGCTCATGCTCGACAAGGGCAAGGACCTCGACTGGTTCCAGTCCGACGTGATCATCGCCCTTGCCGTCACCACCGTGCTCGGGCTCGCTCTCTTCCTCGCGTGGGAGCTCACCGACGAGCACCCGGTGGTGGACCTGCGCCTTTTCCGAGGGCGCAACTTCTCCATCGGCACCGCGACCATCTCGCTTGCCTACGGCACCTACTTCGGCAGCATCGTGCTCCTGCCGCTGTGGCTGCAGCAGTACATGGGCTACACCGCCACGGACGCGGGCTGGATCCTCGCGCCGGTGGGCGCGCTCGCCGTGCTCCTCACGCCGATCGTGGGCAAGACCGTGACGAAGATCGATGTCCGCTGGTTCACCACCGCGTCGATGATCGTGTTCGCGCTCGTCTCCTGGATGCGCTCGCACTTCAGCACCGAAGTGGACATCGGCACCCTCATGGTGCCCACCGTCATCCAGGGCGCGGCGATCTCGTGCTTCTTCATCCCGCTCACCGCGCTCGCGCTCTCGGGCCTGCAGCCAGGCCAGATCGCGGCCGCCACGGGCCTCAACAACTTCCTCAGGATCAGCGCGGGCGCCTTCGGCACCTCGATCGCCACCACGCTATGGGACAACCGCGCGACGCTGCACCACGCGCGCATCGTCGAGCGCGCGACGCTCTACGACCCGGCGGCGCGCGAGGCGATCCAGCAGTTCGGCAACCTCGGCATGGGCGAGGACCAGGCCTACGCGTACCTGAACCGCCTCATCGACCAGCAGGCCTTCACGCTCGCCGCGCTCGACCTCTTCTACGCCTCGGCGATCCTGCTTCTCGCGCTCATCCCGCTCGTGTGGCTCGCGCGCCCGAAGCGGGGCGGCGCCGGCGCAGCCGCCAGCGCCGGCGCTCACTAACCGCTGTTGGCCCCCTGACAAGGGGGCCGGGAGTGAAACGACCGGGGGGTTACTTAGTCGTCGACCCGCTCGGCGAGGAAGGCGCGCTCGAGCTGCTCGAGCTCGACCCCGACATCCCCGACCCGCTGCCCGAGCTCATGCCGCTCGAGGAGGACTTGTCGGACTTTTTTGCCTGCTTCGCGTCGGCGATCGCCTTGTCGCGCTTCGCCTTCGCTTCCTTCTCGCAGGCGCGCTTCTCGGCGCCCGACTGCGACTTGCAGGCGGCCTTGTCGGCCTTGTACTGGTCGTTCGCCGCCTTGCGCGCGGCCTTGTAGTCGTCGTTCGTCGCGGCGATCGCCGTGGAGCAGGCGAATGCGGTCGCGGTGATGAGGGTCAGGATCCGGATCATGCTTGCCTCCTTGTAAGGAAGCGACGATGGTAGGCGCCGACTCCGCGCGGCGACAGTCGCGGGCTTAGCGAAACTGGCGTCGTTCGCCGACGACGCGCTGTCGCGCCGCCTGTGGAACCCTACGCCAGCTCGATGACGATCTTCCCGAGGTGCTCGTTCCGCTCCATCGCCTCGTGGGCGGCGGCGATCTTCGCCAGCGGAAACACTTCGTGGACCACGGGCCCGATCCGGCCCTCGGCGAGCGCGGGCAGCAGGTCCTGGGCGCAGCGCTGGACGCAGGCGATGCGCTCCTCCTTCGTGCGGGTGCGGAAAGTGACGCCGATGAGCTTCGCGCGCTTGTACGCGAGGAGGTCGAGGTCGATCTCGCCCGTATTTCCGCCGAGGCGCCCGACGCTCACGATGCGGCCGAGGATGGCCGTGGCCTCGAAGTTCGCCTGCGCGCTCGCGCCTCCGACGCTGTCGATCAGCACGTCGACTCCCTTGTTACCCGTCGCAGCGA
>JAFAGU010000284.1 GCA_019237595.1 Betaproteobacteria bacterium
GCGCCAGTACGGGACCGCCATGCCCGGAGCCCGACACGGCCAGGCCGCGATAGCGGCCCCGCACCTCGAAATTCACGCCGGTGGCGTCGGTCGAAAGCTCGGCCGCCACGTGGACGTTGTGCTGCGCGTCGTCGTAGCGCAACTCCCCCCGGTCGAGCGCGAGGTTGCGGATACGGATGCGGGACGGCTTGTTCGGATCCTCATCCTTGAGGACCCAGTTCCGCCGGCCGTCGGCATCCTGCTCGAGGTTCACCTCCGGGCGCTCGAGCCGCACGTCGGGCAGGCTCACGCGCCCAGCCAGCAGCGGCGTCACGCTGAGCGTAATCTCCAGGGAGTCGGCGCGGAGCAGGAAGGGCGCCTTCCCCCACGGCGCATTCGCAAAAGTGACGCGCTCGGCGCGAAACGCCGGATGGATCCAGTCCCACGCCGGGCGGATCCGCCCCTCGATCTTGAGCTCCCGGCCGGTCGCATTGGTGACGGCGCGCGCGATCGGGCCTCGGAGCGTATCCAGGCCGAAGAACAGGAAAAGAACGCCGGCCACCACGAGCACGGCGAACACGCCGGCAATCCATCGCAGCGCGCGCATGCCCGCCGGCGTGCAAAGCACGTGCCGCCCGGACGAGGCCGGTCGGCGGATGTCAGGCCACGGTTCCGAGATAGGCGCTGTCCGCCTCGAGCGCCTTCTGCAGCGCGCGGACGTCCAGCTTGCCGGGCGGAACCGACGACTTGAGCGCGAGGTGGGCGGCCGTGCCCGCCGCCTGGCCCATCGCGAAGCAGGCGCCGGAGACGCGCGCGGCCGACTGGCCGCCGTGGGTCATCGAGGCGCACCGGCCCGCGACCAGCAGGTTGCCCGACCCGACGGGCACCAGCATGCGATAGGGGAGCTGGTTGAAGCCTCGCGGCTTTCGCTGGAAGCGGAACTCCACGCTGCCGGCGACGTGTTCCTCGACCGGCCAGCCGTTCACGCCGATCGCGTCGGCGAAGTCGGCGCAATCGAGCACGTCGTCCTCGGAGAGCATGTATTCGCCGCGGATGCGCCGCGTCTCGCGGATGCCGATCTGCGGCGCGATGTCGGCGATGTACGCGCGCTCGAAGCCCGGAGTCGAGGAGCGGATAAATTCGAACGTATCGCGCACCTGGCGCCGGCCTTCCACTTCGCCGAAGGAAAGCTGCTCCGCGTCGACGCCGCTCACCGCGCTGCCGTCGGGGTTGCGGATCTGCGTGAGGTTCGCCCGCCATTCGGAGGGATTGGGCTGCGGTCGCACGATCGGCTTCTTGCGCGGGAAACGGCGGCCCTGCGCCTCGGCGGCCTCCATCTTTTGCGCAATCGTTTCCCAGGCATTGCCTGCGCGTGCGGCATCCACGCCGCCGATGCGATACATGGTCGAGGGGTAGAGCATGTTGCCGCGTCCGTCGCCCACCTCGAACGCGGCGCCCGACCACGCGGCGAGGTCGCCGTCGCCGGAGCAGTCGACGAAAACCTGTCCCGCGATCGCGCCGCGCCCGGATTTGGTCTCCACCACGAGCGCGTCGATCTCGCGCGCTTTCTTGACGCCTACCGCAAAGGCGTGGAAGAGGAGCTTCACCTCGCAGGCGAGGAGCAGCTCGTCCGCCGCGATCTTGTAGGCCGGGATGTCGTAGGCCTGCGCGAGGATACGGCCGCCGAAGAGCTCATGCGGCGCGGCGAGCCCTCCCAGGCGCTGCAGGCGATCGAGGATCTCGTCGCAGATGCCGTGCACGACCTGGCGATGCTCGCCGTGGACCTTCGCATGCAGCCCGCAGAAATTGGCGAGCCCGGCGGCCGTGCCTGCGCCGCCGAGGAATCCATAGCGCTCGACGAGGATGGTGGAGCGTCCCGCGCGCCCGGCGGCCGCGGCGGCCGCGATGCCCGCGGGCCCGCCTCCGAGCACGACCACCTCGTACTCGCCGAGGACCGGCGTTTCGCGGGCCGCTTCCTGGATGAACATAGAATCCGATTATGCATTCGAAGCTGCGCTTCGCCGCGCCCGAGGTCAGCCTCGAGAAGCGCGCCGACGGAACCATGCTGTTGCGCTCCCCGCGGCGCCTGGGCACGCCGGCGCGCTGCGTGACGGAGTGGCTGGTGAAATGGTCCGACGCCGCTCCGGGGCGAACGTTCCTCGCAGAGCGCAAGGGCGCGGGCTGGCGCACGCTCTCCTACCGCGAGACCTACGGCGCCGTGCGGCGCATCGGCCAGGCGCTCCTCGAGCGCAAGCTGGGTCCCGATCGCCCGCTCGCGATCCTCTCGGACAACGGCATCGACCACGCCCTCCTCGCGCTCGGCGCCATGCACGTCGGCGTCCCGGTCGCGCCGATTTCACCGGCGTATTCGCTCCTCTCGAAGGACTTCGGCAAGCTGAAGCACATCTTCGCGCTCGTGCAGCCTGGTGCGGTATACGCAGCGGACAAGGACAAATTCGGCCCGGCGCTTGCCGCCGTCGGGGCAACGTCGCTCTCGGCGGCCGAGCTCCTCGAGGTGAATCCCGGCTCCATCCTCGAGCGCGAATACGCGAAGGTGCGCCCGGAAGGCGTGGCGAAGATCCTCTTTACTTCGGGATCCACCGGCTTGCCGAAGGGCGTCGTCAACACGCACCGGATGCTCTGCGCGAACCAGGAGCAGCTTGCAGCCGCTTGGCCATTCGTCGAGGATCGCCCGCCGGTCGTGGTCGACTGGCTGCCCTGGAACCATACGTTCGGCGGCAACCACAACTTCCACCTCGTGCTCCGCAACGGCGGCACGCTCTACATCGACGATGGCAAGCCGGTGCCCGGCCTCGTGGAGGCGACGGTCGCGAACCTGAAGGCGGTCTCGCCGACGATGTACTTCAACGTGCCGCGAGGCTATGACCTTCTGCTTCCGTTCCTGGAGAGCGATGCGGGCCTGCGCGCGAGCTTCTTTCGCGAGCTCGATGTTCTCTTCTATGCCGCCGCCGCCCTGCCGCAGAACCTCTGGGACCGGATCCGCAAGCTTGCCGCGCAGGAAGGAAGGCCCGACCTCGCTATGCTCTCGGCGTGGGGATCGACCGAGACCTCGCCGCTCGCCACTTCGGTGCATTTTCGGATGGAACGCCCAGGCGTGATCGGCCTGCCGGTCCCGGAGTGCGAGCTGAAGCTCGTGCCGTCGGCCGGAAAGCTCGAGGTGCGAGTGCGCGGGCCGAACGTGATGCCCGGCTACTTCCGCCAGCCAGAGCTCACGCAGGCGGCGTTCGACGAGGAAGGCTTCTACCGGATCGGCGACGCGGTGAAGCTCGCCGATCCCGGCGATGCTTCCAAGGGGATCGTCTTCGACGGGCGCGTGGCGGAGGACTTCAAGCTCTCCACCGGGACGTGGGTGCACGTCGGCGCGCTGAGGACGAAGCTCATCGCCGCCGGCGACCCGCTCATCCAGGACGCGGTGATCACGGGCCACGACCGCAATGAAATCGGCGCGCTCGTCTTTCTCGGCGCCGCGGCGAAGGGGTTGGCGGAGGCGGAGCTGAAGAGCCGCCTCGGAAGCGCGCTCGACCGGCTTTCCGCGGATGGCGGGAGCTCCATGCACCCTACGCGCCTCATGGCGATGAGCGAGCCGCCGTCCATCGACGCGAACGAAATCACCGACAAGGGCTACCTCAACCAGCGCGCGGTGCTCGAGCGCCGCTCGGCGCTCGTGGAGAAGCTCCACGCCGCGCCCGAGCGCGTGCTCATCGCTTAGCCGCGCTCAGCCAGGCAATGGCGCCTACGACGACGAAAGCGCCGAGAAGCTGCGTGCCGTTCACGCGCTGCCCCAGGACGATCCACGCGATGACGAGCACGGCGATCGGCTCGAAATTGAGCGCCACCGTGCTCGCCGCTCCGCCGCCCAGGCGCGGCAGGACGACGAAAAGCGACGTGATCGCGGTCCCATAGAGCAGCGTCAGGAGCGCGAGCCCGAGCCAGCCGGCCGCGTCGTGCGGAAGCGCGAGCGCGCCGGCGGCCGCCCCGCCCGCCATTACGAGGACTGCGGTGACCGACATCATGTAGAGCGTGCGCACGCGGCCGTCGAGCCCCTTGAGCCAGTGCGTGTTGAGATACATCACGAGCGCGAAGCTCACGCCGGCGGTAACCGCGTACGCGACGCCGGGGCCGAGCTCGCTCCAGCGCTCCGACCAGCCCGAGGGCCGCACGTCGAGCACGAGCGCGAGGCCGACGAGCGCCAGCGGCATGGCGAACAGCGAGACCGGCCGAAGCTTTTCCTTCCCGGTCGTCGCCGAGAGCAGCATGAAGAGCATGGGATAGATGTTGAAGACGAGCAGCGCGAGCGCGACCTGCAGCCGCGCCACGGCCGAATACAGGCAGAAGCTCTGCAGCGCCACGAGGGAGCCCACGGCGAGCGCCTTCGGCGTGAAGGTGATCGGCGTGCGCGTCGCCTTGAGGAGCGCGAAAAGGAACGCCGCGGTGAACGCGGAGCGCACCGCCACCGCGGCCGCCACGGACGCGCCGTGGTCGATCGCGAGCCGGGCGGCGACGTGGTTCGAGCCGAAGATCGTCGCGATGCCGAGCAGCGCCGCGATGCCGAGCCGCGGCGGCAATTTAGAGCATGCCCTCGGTTTCGATGAAGCGGACGATGCGCTCCAGCCCCTCGCCGGTCTTCAGGTTGGAGAAGACGAACGGCCGCTCGCCGCGCATCCTGCGCGCGTCGCGGTCCATGACGTCGAGGGAAGCACCGACCATGGGCGCGAGGTCGATCTTGTTGATCACGAGGAGGTCGCTCTTCGTGATCCCCGGCCCGCCCTTGCGCGGGATCTTGTCGCCGGCGGCGACATCGATCACGTAGAGCGTGAGGTCGGAGAGCTCCGGGCTGAAGGTCGCCGCGAGGTTGTCGCCCCCCGATTCGATGAGGATGAGGTCGAGCCCGGGAAAGCGCCGGTTGAGGCGCGCCACCGCCTCGAGGTTGATCGACGCATCCTCGCGAATGGCGGTGTGCGGGCAACCGCCGGTTTCGACGCCGATGATGCGATCCGGCGCGAGCGCCTCGTGGCGCACGAGGAACTGCGCGTCTTCCTCGGTGTAGATGTCGTTCGTCACGGCCGCGATGTTGTAGCGGTCGCGCAGCGCGCGGCAGAGCGAGAGCATGAGCGCCGTCTTTCCCGAGCCGACCGGGCCGCCCACGCCGATGCGAAGCGCCGAATCGCCGTCCGAGCCGGGTGCGTTCATGAGCGGAAGAGCCTCGAGTACTGAGTTTCGTGCATCGCGGACAGGATGGCGAGCCGCGGAGCGAAATTGGGCAGGTCGTCCGCCTCGAGCGCAGCGGCGCGCTCGCAAAGCGGCTCGATCGCGCAGGCGAGCGCCGCCAGCATCTTCTGTCCTTCGGTCTGTCCGAGCGGCACCGTCTTCACCGCCGCCATCACCTGGTTCTCGAGCCACGACCACAGGTACGCCGCAACCGCGGCCTTGGGCGCGATTGTCCATTGTCGCGCCGCATGGCCGAACACGGCCGGGAAGGAAGGCTCGTCGCACTCGAGCCGCTGCAGGCCGAGCTCCGGAAGGAGCCGGTTCAGGGAGTAGCCCATCTGCACGGTCTCGGCGCGAAGCTCCGCGGTCTCGCGGCTCGCGAGGAACATGCCGTTGATCTTCGCGGCGTCAACAGCCATCGAGTGAAACACGACCGCGGCTTCCATCTGCCCCACCGTGAGCGCCAGCACGTCGCCAATCCATTCTTTCGCCGAGGCGGCGTCGCGAACGATGCCGGCCTCGATCGCGGCCTCGAGTCCTTGCGAATAGCTGTAGGCGCCCACCGGGAGCGCCGGGCTCGCGAGCTGGAGAAGCTTCGCGAGCTCAGTGATGGTGGTCATGCCCGTGCGAGTGGCCATGACCATGGTCGTGGCCATGGCCGTCGTCGTGGTGGTGGTGATCGTGGATCTTTGCCGCCCCGTGCTCGGTGCCGTGGGCGTGGTACGCCCCCGCCTCCGGCTCGAACGGCGCCGTGACGTGGCTCACCTTGGCGCCAAGCCCTTCGAGCATCCGGTCGAGGACGTGGTCGTGGGCAATGCGCACGTGGCCGTCGCCCACCTGGACCGCCACGTGACGGTTGCCGAGGTGATAGGCGATCCGCGCGAGCTCCATGGCGTTTTTCGCCTCGACGTGAAGGACCTCTTCAGGAAGGGAAACGACCTCGAACACCCGGCCGTCGGATGCCGCGACGAGATCGCCGCCGCGAAGGACTTCGCCGCGCGGGAGCAGGAAGGCAACCTCCTCGCCCGATTCGAGCTTCGCCTTGAAGCGGCTCTTCTGGCGCATCTCGAAGGGCAGCGCGAGCCGGCCCTTCACCTCGAGCTTGTACGCACCGCGCGCCACTTTCAGCTTGGCCTTGATCTCGACCATGTCAGAAGAGGAAATAGCGCTGCGCCATGGGAAGGACCTTCGCAGGCTCGCAGGTGAGGAGCTCGCCGTCGGCACGGACCTCGTAGGTCTCCGGATCGACCGTGATCTTCGGAGTGGCTCCGTTGTGGATCATGTCCCGCTTGGAGATCTTGCGCGTGTTGCGCACGGCGACCAGCTCCTTCTGCAGCCCGTACTTGCGCCCGATGCCGGCCTTCAGGCTCGCCTTCGAGACGAAGGTGACCGACGTCTTCGGCACCGCGGCGCCGAAGGCGCCGAACTGCGGGCGGTAGTGCACGGGCTGCGGGGTGGGGATCGAGGCGTTCGGATCGCCCATCGCCGCGGCGGCGATCATCCCGCCCTTCATGACGATGAACGGCTTGACGCCGAAGAAGGCCGGCTTCCAGAACACGATGTCGGCGAGCTTGCCGACCTCGATCGAGCCCACCAGGTGCGAGATGCCCTGCGTGATCGCCGGGTTGATCGCGTACTTGGCGATGTAGCGCTTGACGCGGAAGTTGTCGTGGTGCGCCGGATCCTTGCCGAGGCTCCCGCGCTGGCGCTTCATCTTGTCGGCCGTCTGCCAGGTGCGCAGGATCACTTCGCCCACGCGGCCCATCGCCTGCGAGTCGGACGACATCATGGAAAACGCGCCCAGGTCGTGCAGGATGTCCTCCGCCGCGATCGTCTCCTTGCGGATGCGGGACTCGGCGAACGCCACGTCTTCGGCGATCGCCGGATCGAGATGGTGGCACACCATTAGCATGTCGAGGTGCTCGGCAATCGTGTTCACGGTGTAAGGCATCGTGGGATTTGTCGACGAGGGCAGCACGTTCTTCTCGCCGGCGAGGCGGATGATGTCGGGCGCGTGGCCGCCGCCGGCGCCTTCCGTATGGAAGGTGGCGATCGTGCGTCCCTTGAACGCCGCACGCGTCGTCTCGACGAAGCCCGATTCGTTCAGCGTATCGGTATGGATCGTCACCTGGACGTCGTGCTTCTCGGCAACTGCCAGGCAGCAGTCGATCGCGGCCGGCGTCGTGCCCCAGTCCTCGTGCAGCTTGAGGCCATAGGCGCCGGCGCGGATCTGCTCGTCGAGGGCTGCCGGCAGCGAGGCATTGCCCTTTCCCTGGAAGCCGAGGTTCATCGGGAATGCTTCGGCGGATTGCAGCATGCGCTCGAGGTACCACGGCCCAGGTGTGCACGTCGTGGCGAACGTGCCGGTCGCGGGTCCCGTGCCGCCGCCGAGCATCGTGGTGACGCCCGACATGAGCGCCTCCTCGATCTGCTGCGGGCAGATGTAGTGGATGTGCGTGTCGATACCGCCTGGCGTGACGATCATCCCCTCGCCGGCGATGACTTCCGTGCCCGGGCCGATGACGATCGTGACGCCGGGCTGCACATCCGGATTGCCGGCCTTGCCGATGCCGCTGATGAGGCCATCCTTGATCGCGATGTCGGCCTTGACGATGCCCCAATGGTCGACGATCACGGCGTTCGTGATCACCGTGTCGGCGGCGTCCTTCGAGGTCCTCTGGCTCTGCCCCATGCCGTCGCGGATGACCTTGCCGCCGCCGAACTTCACTTCTTCCCCGTAGACGGTGTGGTCCTTCTCGATCTCGATCCAGAGGCTCGTGTCCGCGAGGCGCACCCGGTCGCCCTTCGTGGGCCCGAACATCTCCGCATAGGCCTGCCGCGTGATCTTCATTTTTTCAGCGCTCCGTTCACTTTTCCCTGGAACCCGTAGACCTTCCTCGCGCCCGCATAGGCCACGAGCTCGACCGTGCGGCTTTGGCCCGGCTCGAAGCGCACCGCAGTGCCGGCGGCGATGTTGAGCCGGAAGCCGTAGGCCTTGTCCCGGTCGAACTTCAGCGCGTCGTTCGTTTCGAAGAAGTGGTAGTGCGAGCCGACCTGGACCGGCCGGTCGCCGCTGTTGGTCACCTCGATGCGCACCGTCCTTCGCTTGTCGTTGAGCGAGATGTCGCCGGCCGCCGCCTTGATTTCGCCGGGGATCATGGGATCGGGTTGTGCACCGTGACGAGCTTCGTGCCATCCGGGAACGTCGCCTCGACCTGGATCTCGGGAATCATCTCGGCGACGCCTTCCATCACTTCGCCGCGCTTGAGAAGCGTCGCCCCCCAGCCCATGAGCTCCGAGACCGGCCGGCCGTCCCGGGCGCCCTCCATGATGGCGGCGCTGAGGAACGCGACCGCTTCGGGATAGTTGAGCTTGAGCCCGCGCGCCTTGCGCCGCTCGGCAAGCAGCGCCGCGGTAAAGATGAGCAGCTTGTCCTTCTCTCTCGGTGTGAGCTCCATCCCCTCTCCCCTTCTTGCTAGGTGCTCCAGATCCTGGGTTCGATCGCGTCGCGCCCGAAGATCGACGGGCGCACCGCCTTCCAGATGCGTACGAGGCCCCGCCGCGCTTCCTCGCCCGAATCGACGAGGCAGCGCGCCACGAGGACGCCGGGAAGCAGGGTCGATGCAACGCCCTCCACCGCCCGGCAAGCCGAGAGCGTCCCGGCCCCGATCTCCGGCGCGGCAGCGACAAGCGTGGCGCACACGGTCTTGCCGGCGAGCCCCGCCGCCGAGCGCGCGAGGCGCGCGGCGGCCTCGATCTCGCCTCGCTCGCGCCAGAGCGGTTTTCCTTCCCGCTCGATCGTCGTGCGCAGCGAGAGGCTTCCGGTTTCGAGCGTTTCTCCCGAGCCGGTTCGCCCGAAGCAGAGGATTTCCCATCCCACGTAGCGCGCCGAAGCACCCAGCCGGACGCTCGATTCCATCTCCGCGATCGTGCCGTCGAAGAAGATCGACTCCTGCGGCAGCCACTCGAGATCGCCATCGACGTCGAACGACAGCCGCTGCCGCGCCGGAGCTCCGCGGGAGCGGTACCACTTCGTCGCGCCGGGCGTCGTCAGGAGCGCTCTGGCGCCCTCGTCGATCCGCAGCGATATCTCGAGGTCGTCGCCGCCGGCCATCCCCGCCGGCGGATGCACGACGATCGCGTGGCAGAGGTCTTCGCCTTCGGGATAGAAGGGCTTCTGCACGGCGAGGGGGCCTTCGAAGCGCTTTTCCGCGAGCACCGTCTTGCCGTTGCGAAGCTCGAACGCTAGGCCGAGGCGAGCCTTCCAGGTGTCGAAGATCGGCTCGGTGACCTGCATCGGCCGATCATACCGCGAGGAGCTTGCGCACCCCGTCGCGGTCCATGTCCGCCCCGCGGCCTCGCGCGACGATCTCGCCGCGCTCCATGACGAGGTACTGGTCCGCGAGCGAGCGGGCGAAGTCGTAGTACTGCTCGACGAGGAGGATCGCCATCTCGCCGCTCCCGGCGAGGATGCGGATCGCTCGCTCGATGTCCTTGATGATCGAGGGCTGGATGCCTTCGGTGGGCTCGTCGAGGATGAGGAGGCGCGGCGCCATGGCGAGCGCTCGGCCGATGGCGAGCTGCTGCTGCTGCCCGCCGGAGAGGTCGCCTCCGCGGCGCCGCTGCATGCTCTTCAGCACCGGAAAGAGCTCGAACACCTTCGCCGGGATGCTGGCTTCGCCCGGGCGGGCGGCGAGGCCCATCTGCAGGTTTTCCTCCACCGTCAGCCTCGGGAAGATCTCGCGGCCCTGCGGCACGTAACCCAGGCCCGAGCGGGCGCGCTCGTAGGGTTTCTCCGCCGTGATGTCCTTCTCCTCGAAGAGCACCTTCCCCGTCTTCACCGGCAACAAACCCATCAGCACGCGGAGCAGCGTTGTCTTGCCGACGCCGTTGCGGCCGAGGAGCGCAGTCACCTTGCCCTCCGGCACCTCGAAGTCGAGGCTGCGCAGGATGTGGCTGCCGCCGTAGTACTGGTTGAGGTTCTCGACCTTCAGCAAGGCGCGCCCTTCCTTGAACGGTCAGCGGCCAAGGTAGACCTCGATCACGCGCGGGTCGTTCTGCACCTGCTCCATCGGTCCTTCGGCGATGACGCTGCCCTCGTGAAGCACCGTGACCTTGCGGGCGATCTTGCTCACGAAGGCCATGTCGTGCTCGACCACGACGAGCGAGTGCTTGCCGGCGAGCGAGAGGAAGAGCTCCGCGGTGCGCTCGGTCTCCTCGTCGCTCATGCCGGCGACCGGCTCGTCGAGGAGCAGGAGCCTCGGCTCCTGCATGAGGAGCATCCCGATCTCCAGCCACTGCTTCTGGCCGTGGGAGAGGAGCCCCGCGGTGCGAGCGGACTCTCCCTCCAGGTGGATGAGCTTCAGCGTGTCCTGGATGCGCTGGTGCTCGTCGGCGGAGAGCTTCGCGAAGAGCGTCTTGCGCACGCGCTTGTCCGCCTTCATCGAGAGCTCGAGGTTCTCGAACACCGAATGGCGCTCGAAGATCGTGGGCTTCTGGAACTTGCGGCCGATGCACGCCTGGGCGATCTGCGCCTCCGAGAGCCGCGTGAGGTCGATCGTCTGGCCGAAGAACGCCGTGCCGGCATCCGGGCGAGTCTTGCCGGTGATCACGTCCATCATCGTGGTCTTGCCCGCGCCGTTCGGCCCGATCAGGCAGCGCAGCTCGCCCGCGTCGATCGAGAGCGAGAGGTTGTCGAGGGCCTTGAACCCGTCGAAGCTCACGCTGATGCCCTCGAGGTAGAGGACGACGCCGTGGGTGAGGTCGAGCTCGCCGGTCGCGACGCGCGCGCCGCCCGCGCCCCCCGCGGCCCCGAGCGCTGCCGGATGCGCGGTCGCGGCGCCGCTCATGATTTGCGGAACCTGTTCACGAGGCCGAGCACGCCCTGAGGCAGGAAGAGCGTGATTGCGATGAAGATCGCCCCAAGGAAGAAGAGCCAGTACTCCGGGTAGTTCTGCGTGAAGAAGCTCTTCGCGCCGTTCACGAGGCCTGCGCCCAGGGCTGCTCCGGCCAGGGACCCGCGCCCTCCCACGGCGACCCAGATCGCAATCTCGATCGAGTTGGCCGGCGACATCTCGCTCGGGTTGATGATGCCGACCTGCGGCACGTAGAGCGCGCCCGCGATGCCGCAGATGACGGCGGAGAGCGTCCACACGAAGAGCTTGTAGTACATCGTGTCGTAGCCGCAGAACATCACGCGCGCTTCCGCGTCGCGGATCGCCGCGAGGACGCGGCCGAACTTCGACGTAACGAGCCAGCGCCCGAGGAGCAGCACGCCGATGAGCAGCAGCGCGCTCGTCGCGCACAGGATCATGCGCATCTGCGGCGTGGCGATCGGGATGTCCAGGATGCGGCGGAAATCGGTGAAGCCGTTGTTGCCGCCGAATCCCATCGCATTGCGAAAGAACGCGAGCATCGCGGCGAAGGTGAGCGCCTGGGTGATGATCGAGAAGTAGACGCCCTTCACGCGCGAGCGGAACGCGAAGTAGCCGAACACGTACGCGAGGAGCCCCGGTACGACGACGGCGAGCATCGCGCACCACCAGAAGGAGTCCGAATTCCACCAGTGCCACGGAAACTCTTTCCAGTCGAGGAACACCATGAAGTCGGGCATCGGCTGCCGGTACTGGCCGTCGGAGCCGATCTGGCGCATGAGGTACATGCCGAAGGCGTAGCCGCCCAAAGCGAAGAAGAGCCCGTGCCCGAGCGAGAGGATGCCGGCGTAGCCCCAGACGAGGTCCATCGCCACCGCGACGATGGCGTAGCAGAGGATCTTGCCGAGCAGCGTGACCCAGTACGTCGACATGTGGAACGACGATTCCTGAGGGACGTAGAGGTTGAAGATCGGCATCACCACGAATACGAAGGCGGCGAAGGCGCCGAGCAGCGCCCAGCCCTTCGGGCCGTACAGGCGAGCGCTCGTCATGACTCGACCGCCCGGCCCTTGAGCGCGAACATGCCCTGCGGGCGCTTCTGGATGAAGATGATGATGAAGATCAGCACGGCGATCTTCGCGAGGACCGCGCCCTGCCACGCCTCGAGGAGCTTGTTCGCGAACCCGAGGCCGAGCGCGGCGTACACCGTGCCGGCGAGCTGGCCGACGCCGCCGAGCACGACGACCATGAACGAGTCGACGATGTAGCTCTGGCCGAGGTCCGGGCCCACGTTGCCGATCTGCGAAAGCGCGCAGCCCGCGAGCCCCGCGATGCCGGAGCCGAGCCCGAAGGCCCAAGTGTCCACGCGGGCAGTCGGCACGCCGACGCAGGAAGCCATGTCGCGGTTCTGCGTCACCCCGCGGACGAAAAGCCCGAGCCGGGTCTTGTTGAGGAGGAGCCAGATGCCCAGCAGGACGAAGAGCGCGAAGCCGATGATGACGATCCGGCTCCACGGCAGCACGATGCCGGTCAGGATCTCGACGCCGCCGGACATGAACGCCGGGTTCTCGACCTGCACGTTCTGCGCGCCGAAGATCGTGCGCACCGCCTGGATGAGGATGAGGCTGATGCCCCAGGTGGAGAGCAGCGTCTCCAGCGGCCGGCCATAGAGCCAGCGGATGACCGAGCGCTCGAGCGCCATGCCGACGAGCGCGGAGACGAGGAAGGCAACCGGGATGGCGGCGATGAGGTACCAGTCGAAATGCGCCGAGCCCTTGAAGAGGTTCTGCGTCACGTACGTTGCGTAGGCGCCGATCATGATCAGCTCGCCGTGCGCCATGTTGATCACGCCCATCAGCCCGTAGGTGATCGCGAGCCCCAGCGCCGCGAGGAGCAGGATCGAGCCGAGGCTCACGCTCGTGAAGATCACACCCAGGCGCTCTCCCCACGCGAGGCGGCCCTCGATGGCGGAGAGGCTCTTGCGCGCCTCGCTTTTCAGCTCCTCGTCCTTCTCTTCGTTGAGGAAACCAAGGAGCAGCGTCTTCGTGCTTGCGTTGTTCGAGTCGGCGAGCTTCTTCACGGCGGCAAGCCGGGCGGCGCGGTCCTCGGAGCGAAGCTCGAGCGCCGCGGCGATCTGCCCCAGCATCGCCTTGATCTGCGGGTCCGACTCCGCGGCGAGCGCCTTGCGCACGAGCGGCAGCATGGCCGGCTCGGCGCTATTCAGCAGCTCCTTCACGGAAGAGCGCCGGACCTCCACTTGCGGCGAGATGAGCTTCAGCGCGGCGAGCGCCGCGCCGAGCTCCCGGCGCAAGCGGTTGTTGACGGTGATGTCTTCCTTTTCGTCCGGCACGCTCGCGATCTTCTCGCCCGTGACGGCGTCGGTCGCCGTATCGCCCTTGACCATGAGCACGCGCTTGCCGGCGGTGTAGAGCTCGCCGTCGGCGAGCGCCTGGAGAACCTCGGCCGCCTTCGGCGTGCCCGAGGCGACGAGGGCTGCGATCGCCTCGATCTTCTCGTCGCTCTCCCCGAAGGCGAGCTTCTCGATGTCCTTGCCCTCCTGCGAAAGGGCGCCGGACGAAAGGAGCGCGAAGACGATTGTTATTAGTGTCCGCATGTGAAAAGGGCCGCCGAAGCGGCCCTTGTTCATTGTCGCAAAGAACCGCTATTTCGTGATGATCGTCTTGCCGTCGGGCTCGTCCTTCTTCTTGTCGTTCCCGGGGATGAACGGGCTCCACGGCTGGGCCTTGATCGGGCCCTTGGTCTGCCAGACGATGTTGAACTGGCCATCGGCCTTCACCTCGCCGATGAACACCGACTTGTGCAGGTGGTGGTTCTTCTCGTCCATCTTGGACGTGATGCCCGAGGGCGCCTTGAACGTCTGCCCGGCCATGGCGGCGATCACCTTGTCGGTGTCGGTGCTCTTCGCCTTCTCGACCGCCTGCTTCCACATGTGGATGCCGATCCAGGCCGCTTCCATCGGATCGTTGGTGAGCGGCTTGTCGGCGTTCGGGAGCTTCTTCGCCTTGGCGTAGGCAGCCCACTGCTTCTTCCACGCGTCGTTTACCGGGTTCTTCTGCGACATGAAGTAGTTCCACGCCGCGAGGTGGCCGACGAGCGGCTTAGTGTCGACGCCGCGCAGCTCTTCTTCACCCACGGAGAACGCCACGACGGGGACGTCCGTCGCCTTGAGGCCCTGGTTGCCGAGCTCCTTGTAGAACGGGACGTTCGAATCGCCGTTGATCGTCGAGACGACCGCCGTCTTGCCGCCGGCGGAGAACTTCTTGATGTCCGCGACGATGGTCTGGTAGTCGCTGTGGCCGAACGGCGTGTACTTCTCGTCGATGTCGGAGTCCTTCACGCCCTTCGAGTGCAGGAACGCGCGCAGGATCTTGTTGGTCGTGCGCGGATAGACGTAATCCGTTCCGAGGAGCACCCAGCGCTTCGCGGCGCCGCCTTCCTTGGACATCAGGTACTCGACCGCCGGAATCGCCTGCTGGTTGGGCGCGGCGCCCGTGTAGAACACGTTCTTCGAGAGTTCCTCGCCTTCGTACTGGACGGGATAGAAGAGCAGCCCGTTCAGCTCCTCGAACACGGGAAGCACGGACTTGCGCGACACGGAGGTCCAGCAGCCGAACACGACGGCGACCTTGTCCTGCGTAATGAGCTGGCGCGCTTTCTCGGCGAAGAGCGGCCAGTTCGAGGCCGGGTCCACCACCACGGGCTCGAGCTGCATGCCGAGGACGCCGCCCTTGGCATTGATCTCGTCGATCGCCATCAGCGTGACGTCCTTCAGCACCGTCTCGCTGATCGCCATCGTGCCCGACAGCGAATGGAGCACGCCCACCTTGATCGTTTTCGTCTGCGCAAAGGCCGTTTGAGACGTGAGTCCCGCGGCGGCGAGTGCGGCGCTCAGTGCCAGTACCTTCAGCACCCCTCTTCGTTTCAGCATAGATCCCTTCCCTCTCAGGTTTGCCCAACAAGACGCCGCCCATCGGCGCTTTCGAGCGACGGGTCGCAAGACCTATGCCACAATGGAAGTAATTGTTTTTCAATATATCTTTTAATCTGGAAACAGGCTGACGCCCCGTTGCGGTGCGTGGCGCACCGGCTTCGAGCACTGCCAGCGAGCATGGCTAGCGAAAGGCCGCATCGACGTCCAGTCGAAGCCCGTTCGCCAGTCGGTTCGTCTCGTTCGCCAGCCCCGCGACCGCAAGGAGCTCGAGGAGCATGGCGTCGGTCATTCCCTTCTTGCGCGCCGCCGCCGTGTGGGACCGGGTGCAGTACTCGCAGCCGTTCGTCGCGCTCACGGCCACGTAGATCATTTCCTTCACGAGCGGATCCAGGACCCCCGGCCCCATCACCTCCTTGACGTTGCGCCATACGCGCTCGAGGTCCTCGGGGCGGTTGGCGAGCGCCTTCCAGAAATTGTTGATCCAGTCCACGCCGCGCGTCGCCTTGATGTCGTCGTAGACCGCCCTCACCCGCGGAGAAGCGTCTTCGTATTCCACGTAAGGCACGAGTGCCATGGGACCTCCCCGATAAATGGCTGAAATGCTAGTAAAATCACGCCGCCTGATGAAGTTCCTGTTCGACCTTTTTCCCGTCGCGCTCTTCTTCCTTGCGATCCAGATCTGGGATATTTATGTCGCGACCGCCGTCGCCATCGCGGGGACGATCGCCCAGGTCGGGTGGCTGCTCGCGCGCCGCAAGAAGGTCGAGCCCATGCTTTGGGCAAGCCTCGCCATCATCGTCGTGTTCGGCGGGCTCACGCTCTACCTGCGGGACAAGAACTTCATCCTGTGGAAGCCCACCGTGCTCTACTGGCTCTTCGGCGGGGTCCTCGCGGGCAGCGCCCTCCTCGGTCGAAACCTCATCCGAGCGCTCCTGTCGGACCAGATGCGGCTGCCGGCGAAGGTCTGGGCGCGCCTCAACTGGAGCTGGGTGGGATTCTTCGCCTTCATGGGCGTGCTCAACCTTTACGTCGCCTACAACTACTCCGAGAAAGTATGGGCGACCTTCAAGCTCTTCGGCGGCATGGGAATGATGCTCGCCTTCGTCCTCGCGCAGTCCGCCCTCCTCGCAAAATACATCGAGGAGGAAAAGCCGTGAACGTCGCGGGCCGGATCCGCGAGCGTTTGGCGGCGCTCGAGCCGATGTCGCTCGACCTCGTCGACGAGAGCGCGCGCCATGCCGGCCATGCCGGCGCCGCGCCGGGGGGCGAGACGCACTGGAAGCTCTCGATCGTGTCTCCGCGCTTCGCGGGCAAGAGCACCGTCGCGCGCCATCGCATGGTGTACGACGCGCTCGCCGACCTCATGCAGCAACCGATCCACGCGCTCGCCATCACGGCGCGCGCACCAGGGGAATCGAAAGGAAACCAATGAATCGCAAGATCCTCGCAGCGCTCGCCATCGCCGCCGCCCCGGCCCTCGCCTTCGCGCAGGCGGCCAAGGAAGGCTCGAGGAGCGAGCCGATCGCCAAGGTGAACGGCGTCGCCGTGCCGAAGGCGCGCATGGAAGTGCTGCTTCAGCAGCAGGTGCGCCAGGGTGCGCCCGACAACGACCAGGTGCGCGCGCAGATCCGGGACAACCTCATCAACCGCGAGGTCGTTTCCCAGGAAGCGACGAAGATGGGCCTCGGGAAGTCGCCCGAGGTGCAGACCCAGCTCGACTTGGTTCGCCAGCAAGTCCTCATCGACGCCTACCTGAACGACTATGTGAAGAAGCACCCGGTGAGGGACGCCGACGTCGAGAAGGAATACGAGCGCGTGAAGGGCCAGCAGGGCGGCACCGAATACAAGGCGCGCCACATCCTCGTCGACAGCGAGGACCAGGCGAAGGACATCATCGCCCAGCTCAAGAAAGGCGCGAAGTTCGAGGACCTCGCGGCGAAGTACAGCAAGGACAGCGGCACCAAGGACAAGGGCGGCGACCTCGACTGGAACGTCCCCGGCGTCTTCGACCGGCAGTTCGGCGAGGCGCTCACGAAGCTCGACAAGGGCAAGTTCACCGAGGCGCCGGTGCAGACGCGCTTCGGCTACCACGTGATCCAGGTGGACGACACGCGCGCGAACAAGTTTCCGCCGCTCGCGGACGTGAAGCCAAGGATCCAGCAGCAGCTGGTGCAGCAGAAGATCGAGGAGGCCGTGAGGGGGCTCAGGGCCAAGGCCAAGGTCGAGTAGCGAGGGAGACGGCGCGGGGCCCCGCATGGCCCCAAGGAGTTTCTCCATGGCAAGGTACGGAAGATCCGCTGGCCGCAAGGTCAAGCGCGCGATGCACGAGATGAAGCGCGGCAAGCTCCGGAGCGGGCGCTCCGGGAAGAAGGTGAAGAGCCGCAAGCAGGCGATCGCGATCGGCCTCTCCGAGGCGCGACGCTCGGGCGGCAAGGTTCCGCGCCGCAAGAAATCCTCGCGCAGAAAGAAGTAAGCGAGGCCCGTAAGGTCAGGCCCGCCCCGCACGACGAACGGATATGGGCACGAAAATCCTCCTGGGCGGGCTTTTCTTCCTGCTTGCGGTGCAGGGCGCCGCTGCGCAAAACCTGCAGAAGGCGATCTTCGCCGCCGGCTGCTTCTGGTGCACCGAGGCGGCGTTCCAGGACCTGCCGGGCGTCACCTCCGCCGTCTCCGGCTATACCGGCGGCAAGCTGAAGAACCCGAGCTACGAGCAGGTGTCCTCGGGCCTGACCGGGCATGCCGAGGCGGTCGAGGTCACTTTCGACCCCGCGAAGATCAGTTACGAGAGGCTGCTCGACGTATTCTGGGTGAACCACGACCCGACGACAGGCGACGGCCAATTCTGCGACCACGGGTCGCAGTATCGGCCGGCGATCTTCTACCTGGGCGACGAGCAGAAGAAGCTCGCCGAGGCTTCGAAGGCCAAGTGGGAGAAGCTCAAGCCTTTCAAGGAGCCGATCGTCACCGCCATCGAGCCGGCGGGACAGTTCTGGCCGGCCGAGGCCTACCACCAGGACTATTACAAGACCAATCCCGTGCGCTACAAGTTCTACGTCACGGGCTGCGGGCGCTACGATCGCCTGAACCGCCTCTGGGGCGACCTGCGCAAGCAGCACTGATCGTCACGGCTTCGGCTTGTGCTTGTGCCCCTCGTGGGGAACCTGCTTCGGGTCGCGAAGCGCCGGATCCTCGCCTCGTGCGTGCTGCTTGCCGACCTGCTCCGCTTTCTGCAGCTCTTGTGCTTCCTGCTCCGACTTGGGCTTCGCCGCCCGGGCCGCTTCGTCGACCTTCCCGGCGTCCATGAACTTCTTCGTGCGCTCGTTGTAGGCCTTGGTGCCCGAGTAGCTGCCCTCGCCTTCGATCCTGTCCTTGTCCGCCATTGCGTCCTCCTTGGAGATGAGGTCGCGCGGGCGCTGCAAGCGCCGTGCCGCTAGCCGGCTTCGTCGATCCAGGCCATCTGGATGGCCTCGAGGATCTTCTCCCCGGAGCGGTTGGGGTCGTCGTCGAAGCCGTCCAGCGCCATCACCCGGGCGTGGAGGTCGGTGAAGCGAATGGTCTTGGGGTCGATGTCCGGGTGCTTCTCCGCCAGGGCGATGGCAATGTCGAGCGTATCGGTCCACTTCATTTCTTGTTTCCCCCGCCTTCGCGCTCGTGGTTGATCGTGTACTTCGGGATCTCGATCACGAGGTCCTCGGCGGCAAGCCTCGCCTGGCACGAGAGGCGCGAAGTCGCCTCGAGTCCCCAGGCCTTGTCGAGCATGTCCTCCTCCTTCTCGGCGGCCGGCGCGAGCGAGTCGAAGCCCTCCCGGACGATGACGTGGCAGGTCGTGCACGCGGCCTGCTTCTCGCACGCGTGCTCGATCTCGATGTGGTTCTCGAGGAGCGCGTCGCAGATCGACGTGCCGGCATTCCCCTCGAGCTCAGCGCCCTTCGGGCAAAGCGAAGCGTGGGGAAGCACCCGGATCCGCGGCATCTACAGCGACCCGATCCTGCGCCCCGCGAGCGCCTTGCGGATGCCCGCATCCATCCTCCGCGCGGCGAACTCGTCGGTTGCCCGGTTGAGCGCTTCGCTCGCCTTGCGGATCGCCCGGTGATCCTGCCCAGCGACGACGGACCGGAGCGCCGCCATCTTTTCCTCGATCAACGCCTTTTCCGTAGCGGAAAGGAGCGCTGCGTCCGCCTCGAGGGCAGAAAACGTGGCCTCCAGCAGGCGCTCGGCCTCCACGCGGCTCTCCGCCAGCGCGCGGGCGTGCACGTCTTCCTTCGCGTGCTCGACCGATTCCCGCAGCATCCGCTCGATGTCCGCATCGGCGAGCCCGTAGGAAGGCTTGACCGTGATGGACGCCTCGGCGCCGGTCGTGTTTTCTCCCGCGGTCACCGACAACAGGCCGTCCGCGTCCACCTGGAAGGTCACGCGCACGCGGGCTGCGCCTGCGGCCATTGGGGGAATGCCCTTCAGCTCGAAGCGCGCCAGCGAGCGGCAGTCGGACACCAGCTCGCGCTCGCCCTGCACGACGTGGAAGCTCATGCCGGTCTGGCCGTCCTTGAACGTCGTGAACTCCTGCGCGCGCGCCGCCGGCAGCGTCGTGTTGCGCGGAAGGATCTTCTCCACGAGTCCGCCCATCGTCTCCAGCCCGAGCGACAGCGGGATGACGTCGAGCAGGAGCCAGTCGTCGCCCGGCGCCCGGTTGCCCGCGAGCACATTCGCCTGCATCGCCGCGCCGAGCGCGACCACCTTGTCCGGATCGAGGTTGTTGAGCGGGTCGCGGCCGAAGAATTCGGCCACCGCGCGCTGGACCTGCGGCATGCGCGTCGCGCCGCCGACCATCACCACGCCCTTGATGTCGCGCACCGAGAGGCCCGCGTCGCGCAGCGCCTTGCGCACGGGCACGAGAGTCTTTTGCACCAGGTTGTGGGTGATGCTGCAGAACGTCTCCGTGTCGATCGTCAGGTCCACGAGGTCGCCCGTCGAGAGCCTCGAAGTGATCTGCGCCTGGGCGTGGAGGGACAGGTACTCCTTCGCTTCGCGGGCCTTCACGACGAGCCGGCGCATGTCGCGCGCCTCCAGGGGCGGGAGCTTCGCCTGCTCCACCGCCCAGCAGAAGAGCCGCTGGTCGAAATCGTCCCCCCCGAGCATCGAGTCGCCGCTCGTGGCGACCACCTCGAACAGGCCCTTCGAGAGCTTGAGGATCGAGACGTCGAAGGTGCCGCCGCCGAGGTCGTAGACGGCATAGAGCCCTTCGGCCCCGTTGTCTAGGCCGTACGCGATCGCGGCAGCGGTCGGCTCATTGAGCAGCCTCAGCACGTTCAGCCCGGCGAGCGCGCCCGCGTCCTTCGTCGCCTGCCGCTGCGCGTCGTCGAAGTACGCCGGCACGGTGATTACGGCGCCGGCGAGGCTTCCGCCGAGGCTCTCTTCGGCGCGGGCGCGCAGCACCTTGAGGATTTCCGCCGACACCTCGACCGGCGAGCGCACGCCGGCAGCGGTGCGAAGCTGGAGCATGCCGGGCGCATCCACGAAATCGTAGGGCGCGTTCTCCAGGTGCGCCACGTCCTTCACGCCCCGCCCCATGAACCGCTTCACCGAGACGATGGTGTTCCGCGGATCTTCGGACTGGTGGGCCTGCGCCGCGTATCCCACTTCCGCAGGACCGTCGGAGCGGTAGCGGACGATGGAGGGCAGCAGCGGCCGTCCATAGGCGTCCGGCAGCACCGTTGGGACGCCGTTACGCACTGTCGCGACGAGCGAGTTCGTCGTGCCGAGGTCGATGCCGACGGCGAGGCGAGCCTGGTGGGGCGCCGGGGATTGGCCGGGCTCCGAGATCTGGAGAAGCGCCATCTAGTCGTAGGCCGCGTCGATTTCTTCGCCGATGCGGTGCAGGAACATCAGCTTGCGGACGAGATCCGCGGCAGCGCCGTAATCTTTTCTCGTGTCGATGCTCTCGCCGATCTGGGCTTCCAGCGCCTGCTTTTGGTTCTTGAGCCGATCCTTCAGACCATCCAGGAAGGCAAAGTCCTTCCTGGCGCGCGCGCCGTCGAGCTCCTCCCGGACCTCGAGCTGCTGCATGAGGAAATCGGTCGGCATCTGCGTGTTGGTCTCGAAGCCGACGTCGACGCCATGCAGCTCGAGGAGGTGCTTGGCGCGCTGTACGGGGTCGCGCAGGGCGCCATAGGCCTCGTTCACGCGTGTCGTGAGCTGCATCGAGGCTCGCCGCTCCGCGTCGGTGGACGACGCGTGCCGATCCGGGTGGATGAGGGTCTGCAGGCCGCGGTATGCCTCTTCGAGCGCCGCGGCGTCTACCGCGAATGCGGCCGGCAGCCCAAAGAGCTCGAAGTAAGAGGAACCGCTAGACGTTGAAACTCTCGCCGCAGCCGCACTCGTCCTTGACGTTGGGGTTGCGGAACTTGAAGCCTTCATTCAGGCCCTCGCGGGTGTAGTCGAGCTCCGTGCCTTCCACGTAGGGCAGGCTCTTCTCGTCGACGAGGATCTTCACGCCGTGGCTCTCGAACTGCCGGTCGTCGGCATTCACGACGTCGGCGAACTCGAGCTTGTACGCGAGCCCGGAGCATCCCGAGGTACGGACCCCGACGCGCAGGCCGACGCCCTTGCCGCGCTTCGCGAGGAAGCTGCGGACGTGCTCGGCCGCCTTCTCGGTCAGGGTAACCGGCTGGATGTCGACTTTCGCATTCATGCTCAGGGTACCTTCGCGTTCATGCCGCCTTTTCGGTTTTCAAGGGATGCTTCTTCTTGTAATCGTCGATGGCCGCCTTGATCGCGTCCTCGGCGAGGATGGAGCAGTGGATCTTCACCGGCGGAAGCGAGAGCTCCTCGGCGATCTGCGTGTTCTTGATGCCCGCCGCTTCGTCGAGCGTCTTGCCTTTCACCCATTCGGTGACGAGCGAGCTCGAGGCGATCGCCGAGCCGCAGCCGTAGGTCTTGAAGCGCGCGTCTTCGATGCGGCCGTCGGCGCCCACCTTGATCTGCAGCTTCATCACGTCGCCGCAGGCCGGCGCGCCCACCATGCCGGTGCCGATCGAGTCGTCGCCCTTGTCGAAGGAGCCGACGTTGCGTGGATTTTCGTAGTGGTCGATGACTTTGTCGCTATAGGCCATGGTCGTTCCTTACCTTAGTGCGCCGCCCACTGGACGGTATTGAGATCGATTCCATCCTTGTGCATTTCCCACAAGGGCGAAAGCTCGCGGAGCTTCGCGACCTTGCGCTTGATCAGGTCGGCCGCGTAGTCCACTTCCTCCCGGGTCGTGAAGCGCCCGAGCGTGATGCGGATGGAGCTGTGCGCGAGCTCGTCGCTGCGTCCGAGCGCTCGCAGGACGTAGGAAGGCTCGAGCGAAGCCGAAGTGCAGGCGCTGCCGGAGGACACGGCGATGTCCTTCACTGCCATGATGAGCGATTCGCCCTCGACGAAGTTGAAGCTGACGTTCAGGTTGTGCGGGATGCGGCGCTCGAGATCGCCGTTCACGTACATTTCTTCCACGTCGGAAAGCCCGTCCAGCAATCGGTCGCGCAGCGTCCGTATTCTCTCGTTGTCGGTCGCCATCTCGAGCTTGGCGAGCCGAGCCGCCTCGCCGAAGCCCACGATCTGGTGAGTGGCCAGCGTCCCCGAGCGAAAGCCCCGCTCGTGGCCGCCGCCGTGGATCTGCGCCTCGATGCGCACGCGGGGCTTCCTCCGCACGTAGAGCGCGCCGATGCCCTTGGGCCCGTACATCTTGTGCGCGGTGATGGTGAGGAGATCGGCCTTGAGCTTCGACATGTCGATCTCGACCCGCCCGCCGCCCTGCACCGCATCGCAGTGGAAGATGATGCCGTGCTGCTTGCAGAGCTCGGCGATCTCCCACACCGGCTGGATCACGCCAATCTCGTTGTTGACCATCATGATCGAGACGAGGATGGTGTCCGGCCGAATCGCCTTCTTGAGGTCCTCGATCTCCACTAACCCGTCCGGCTTCACGTCGAGATACGTGGCTTCGAATCCCTGGCGCTCCAGCTCTCGGAAGGTATCGAGCACGGCCTTGTGCTCGGTCTTCTGCGTGATGAGGTGCTTGCCCTTCGTCTTGTAGAAGTGCGCCGCACCCTTGATGGCGAGGTTGTTTCCTTCCGTCGCGCCCGAGGTCCAGACGATCTCCTTAGGGTCGGCGTTGACGAGCGCGGCGACGTGGCCGCGCGCCTCCTCGACCGCTTCCTCCGCCTTCCAGCCGAAGGCGTGAGACCGGCTCGCCGGATTGCCGAAGAATTCGGTCAGGTAGGGGATCATCTTCCCGGCAACCCGCGGATCCACCGGCGTGGTGGCCGAGTAGTCGAGATAGATCGGCAGCCTCATGCCGCGACCGGCTCCTTGTGCTCTTTCGGCCGGAAGTCCTTGATGACCGCCACCGGCTTGCCGTTGTGATGCGCGACGAGGTCGGCGAGCGTCACAGAGGAGAGGTACTCGTGCATCTTCTCGTTCAGCGTCGCCCACAAGTCGTGCGTCATGCAGCGCCGATCGTCGAGGCAGTTTTCCTTGCCGCCGCACTGGGTAGCGTCGAGCGGCTCGTCCACGGCGGCAACGATCCTCGCCACGGAAATCTCGTTCGCCGGCTGCGCAAGGTTGTAGCCGCCCCCTGGGCCGCGCACGCTGGAGACGAGCTTGTGCCGACGGAGCTTGCCGAAGAGTTGCTCGAGATAGGAGAGCGAAATGTGCTGCCGCTCGCTGATGGCCGCCAGCGTGACCGGCCCGCGCCCGTAGCGCATGGCGAGATCCACCATGGCGGTCACTGCGAACCTTCCTTTGGTCGTGAGTCTCATTGGGTGCCTTGCCTAATACTTGATTGAGATGCTCAAGTATACGCTAAGACCGACTGATTTTGTACAGTTCTAACTACTTGATTACGCGTATACTTTTGTCCTGCTCGGCCGGCTCCAGGCGCGCAAGCCGCTGGCGCAGCTCGCCGATGCTCGCCTCAAGCTCCCTAGAGTGCTCGACGAGCGACTGGATGGCCTTCGCATAAGGGTCGTCCTGCTCCTGGACCACCGCATAGGCGGCGAAGCGCTCGGCCGCGCGTGTGCTCGATTCTTCGACCAGGCGTCCCGGAACGCCGACGACGGTTGCGCCCGGCGGTACTTCCTTGACGACTACGGCGTTCGAGCCAATACGAGCGCCGTCGCCGACGGTGAAGCCGCCCAGGATCTTGGCGCCGGCGCCAACCACGACGCCCGCGCCAAGCGTCGGATGCCGTTTCGTTCCGCGATAAAGCGAGGTTCCGCCGAGGGTCACGCCCTGGTAGATGGTGCAGCCGTCCCCAACCTCGGCGGTCTCTCCGATCACGACGCCCATCCCGTGGTCGATGAAGACGCAGCTTCCGAGCTTCGCGCCCGGATGGATCTCGATGCCGGTCAGCCAGCGGCCGACGTGGGAAGTGAAGCGGCCCAGCCAGCGAAGACCGCGCAGCCAGAACCAGCGAGCGAGCTTATGGATGTAGATGGCGTGCAGGCCCGGATAGCAGGTCAGCACCTCCCAGCGCGAGCGCGCGGCAGGGTCGCGCT
>JAFAGU010000098.1 GCA_019237595.1 Betaproteobacteria bacterium
GGGATGCGCGTGGCGTCGAACGCTTTCTCGGAGGCCGAGACGAGCGCGCCGGGAAGCGGGTCGCCGATTGCCATGACCGTCCCCGGCAGCGCAAGCGCGATGAGCGCGACGAGCGCGGCCCAGGACGCCAGCTTGCCGCGGCGCGAGAACTCCTTGCGATGCAGGACCGCGAGCACGATCGCGCCCACCATGCCCATCGCGCCGCCCTCCGTCGGCGTGGCGAGCCCGAGGAAGATCGTGCCGAGCACGAGGAAGATGAGCACGAGGGACGGGATGATGCCCCACAGGCAGCGCTTCACGAGCGGCCAGCCGCTCATCGTGCGCGCCGAGGCGGGGATTCCGGGCACCCAGGCGGGCTTGAAGATGCTCACGAGGAGCGTGTAGCCGCAGAAGAGCAGCACCTGCACGAGGCTCGGGCCCCAGGCGCCTGCATACATGTCGCCCACCGAGCGGCCGAGCTGGTCGGCGAGCACGATCAGCACGAGCGAAGGCGGGATGAGCTGCGTGATCGTTCCGGAAGCGGCGATCACGCCGGTGGCGAACTTCATGTCGTAGCCGTAGCGCATCATCACCGGCAGCGAGATGAGGCCCATGGCGATCACCGAGGCGGCGACCGTGCCGGTGATGGCACCGAGGATCGCCCCGACCGCGATGACCGCGTAGCCGAGTCCCCCGCGCACGGGGCCGAAGAGCTGCCCCAGGCCGTCGAGCAGGTCCTCCGCGAGCCCGCACCGCTCGAGGATCGCGCCCATCAGCGTGAAGAACGGGATGGCGAGCAGCGTGTCGTTCGCGAGGATGCCGAACACCCGCTCGGGAAGCGCCTGCATCAGGCTGAAGTCGAAGAAGCCCGACTTGATGGCGATGAACCCGAAGAAGAGGCCCACGGCCGCGAGCGAGAAGGAGACCGGATAGCCGATCAGCATGAACACCACGAGGCCCCCGAACATGAGGGGCGCCATCCAGTCGTGCGGGATCACTGCAGCGGCCTCTCGTAGTGCAGGTCGGCCTTCATGTGCCCGGTGAGCATGGCCACGCGCTTGATGAGCTCGGACACGCCCTGCAGCGTGAGAAGCGCGAAGCCCAGCGGGAGGAAGATCTTGATCGGCCAGCGCACGAGGCCGCCGGCGTTGGAAGAGATCTCGCCCTCCGTCCACGAGTTGTAGAAGATCGGCCAGGAGAGGTACGCGAGGATCACGGCGGCGGGCAGCATGAAGAGGATGCCGCCGAGGATGTCGATCAGGATCTGCTTCCTCGTGTCGAGGTTGCTGTAGACGATGTCCACGCGAACGTGCTCGTTCTTTTTCAGCGTATAGGAGGCGCCGAGCATCACCACCGCGCCGAACATGTACCACTGGATCTCGAGCCAGGCGTTGGAGCTGATGCTGAAGGCGTAGCGCGAGAAGGCGTTGCCCGCGCTGATGAGACAGGAGAGGAGCACGAGCGAGTCGGCGATCCACCCGGTCTTCTCGTTGACCGCATCGACCACGCGCGAGAACGCGAGCAGACCCTTCATCTCCTCCTCCTCAGGAAGAACCGCTGGTTCAGCTTGTCGCCGTCAGCTTTGCGTCAGCCGCGCGCCGCGCCTGCGATTCCGCGCGCAGCGTTGCCGCGCGGTCCTGCACGCGCGCATGAAGCGCGGGCTTGTAGCCTAGCGCAAAGAAGAGCTCCGCGCAGAGAAAGATCGGCGCGATGAGGATCTGGAAGAGGTTGTCCACGAGCGCGGGCTTGCGGCCCTCGAACGCGTGCCCGACGAGCTGGACGATCCAGCCGACGACGAAGAGCGCCGCGAACGCGACCCAGCCCGCGATCGCGCCGCGCCCCGCGATCCACTCGGCCGCCACGAGGAGGAGCGCGGTGAAAACCGCGGTCGCGATCGCAAGCACGGCATCGAGGAAAACGTAGTAGAGGAGCACCGCCGCCGCGAAGACGATGGCGCCGGTGATGGCGAAGGGGCCGGCCTCGAGCTTCAGCCAGGAGAGCGGAATGAAGAGCGAGAGAATGATCATCGGCACGCCGACGAAGTGGCTTGCCTTGTTGCGGGAATCCTGGTGATAGGCCGCATAGACCGACATCTGGTCTTCGAGCGTCTTCATATTCCCTCCTCCTGTTCGCCGGCGCAGGCGCCGCGCCGGAGCGCGCCGGCAAAAGCACTATAATTCAGCATTTTAACCGCACTCCATGGTGGTCACCCACGGTCCGCTGCCTGCGGCCGGCGCCGGCCCCGCCGGGGCGCTCACCATCGGCAACTTCGACGGCGTGCACCTCGGCCACCGCGCGCTGCTCGAGCAGGCCGTCGGCGCCGGGCGCCGCATGGGGCTTCGTTCGACCGTGCTGACCTTCGAGCCGCATCCGCGCGAATTCTTTGCCGGCCGCACCGGCGGCGAGGCCCCCGCACGCCTCACGCGCCTGCGCGACAAGCTCGAGCTCATGGCGCAGGCCGGCATCGAGCGGGTCCACGTCGCGCGCTTCGACGAGCGCCTTGCTTCGATGCCGGCGCAAGCGTTCGTGGAGGACGTCCTCGTGGGCGGGCTGCGTACGCGCTGGCTCGTCGTCGGGCGCGACTTCCGCTATGGACGCGGGCGCTCGGGCGACTTCGCCGCCCTCGAGGCGGCCGGGCAGACGGCAGGCTTCGAGGTGAGCGCGATGGAAGAAATCCGCGCTGGAGGAGAGCGCGTGTCGAGCTCTCTCGTCCGCGCCGCCGTGGCGCAGGGAGACTTCGCCCGCGCGCAAACGCTCCTCGGCCGGCCCTATAGCCTGAGCGGGCGCGTCGTGCACGGCGCGGGCCTGGGACGGGAGCTCGGCTTCGCCACCGCCAACATCGCCCTCAGGCGATCTCCGCCGCTTTCCGGTATCTATGTCGTTACAGCTCAAGTCGAGGAGGAGCAAGGCCGCGCGCTTCCGGGCGCCGCGAGCGTGGGCCTGCGGCCCACGGTGAACCCGACGCCGCGGCCGCTCCTCGAAGTGCATCTGCTCGATTTCGACCGCGATCTCTACGGAAAGCACCTGCGCGTGACCTTCCTCGCGAAGCTGCGCGAGGAAAAGAAATTCGCCGACCTTCCTCAACTGAAAACCGCCATCGCGGACGACGTCCGGCTGGCGCGAGACTACTTCCGAAAGCATGGCTGACTACAAGGACACGCTGAACCTTCCCGACACCGCGTTCCCGATGCGGGGCGACCTCGCCAAGCGCGAGCCGCAGTGGGTCCGCAAGTGGGAGGAGAAAGGCGTCTACCGGCGCCTCCGGCAGATCGCGAAGGGCCGCGCGACCTTCGTCCTGCATGACGGTCCGCCCTACGCGAACGGCGACATCCACATCGGCACGGCGGTGAACAAGATCCTGAAGGACATCATCGTGAAATCGAAGTCCCTCGCGGGCTTCGATGCCCCCTATGTGCCGGGTTGGGACTGCCACGGGATGCCGATCGAGGTTCAGATCGAGAAGCAGTACGGCAAGAACCTTCCGCCGCAGGAGACGCAGCGCCTCTGCCGCGCCTACGCCACCGAGCAGATCGCGCGGCAGAAGGCCGATTTCCGCCGTCTCGGCGTGCTCGGGGACTGGGACAACCCCTACCTCACGATGGCCTACGGGAACGAGGCCGACGAGATCCGGGTCCTCGGCGAGCTCCTGAAGAAAGGCTACATCTACCGCGGCCTCAAGCCCGTCAACTGGTGCTTCGACTGCGGCTCCGCGCTCGCCGAGGCGGAGGTC
>JAFAGU010000226.1 GCA_019237595.1 Betaproteobacteria bacterium
GAAGCTCCTCTGCGAGGAGATCCGCGCCGCGCTCCGCGAGGTCGTGGACGAGCGCCCGGAGGCGGCCGAGTTGCTCGCGGGCCGCACCTTCGCTCGCTCGGTCCACTAGCCCCTCAGTTCGCCTGCAGGCCGAGGCTCTGCGCGAGCGGCGCCCACTTGCGCGTTTCGCTCTGCAGGTGCGCGGCGAGCTCCGCGGCGCTCGAGGGCGCGGCATCGATGCCGCGCTCGGCGAGCTGCCTGCGGATCGAGAGGTCGGAGAGCACGACCCTGATCTCGCGCTCCCAGCGGGCGGCGATCGCCGCAGGCAGGCCGGCGGGCGCGACGAACGCGTACCAGTTCGTCGATTCATACCCGGAGAACCCGCTTTCCGCTGCGGTCGGGATGGCGGCGAGCGCCTCCGTGCGGTGCGAGCCCGTCACGGCGAGCGCGTTCACCTTCCCCTGCTTCACGTACGGCACCGCGGTCGAGATCACCGCGACGAACACCTGCACCTGTCCGGAGAGGAAATCGGTGAGCGCGGGGCCGCCGCCCTTGTACGGCACATGCACCCAGTCGATGCCCGCCAGGCGTGTCAGGAGCTCGGCCGAAAGATGCCCGGTGCTTCCCGTTCCCGAGGTGGCGTAGTTCAGCACGCCGGGATGCGCGCGCGCGTACGCGACGAGCTCGCGCAGCGAGCGCACGGGAAGCGAAGGATGCGCGAGGAAGATGTTCTGGAGCTCAACCGCGCGGCCGAGCGGCGTGAAATCCCGCGCCGGGTCGTAGGGCACCGAGCTGATTGCGGGACTGATGACGAGCGAGGCGAGCGTCGCGAGATGCACCGTGTAGCCGTCGGGCGGCGACTTCGCTGTGAGCTCCGCCGCCACCACGCCGTTTGCGCCCGGGCGGTTGTCGACGATGACCTCGCGGCCGAGTGCCTGCGAAAGCCGAGGCTGGACGATGCGCGCCACGAGGTCGGTCGCGCCGCCCGGCGGGAATCCGACCAGGAGGCGGGCGGGATGCGACGGATAGTTCTCGGCGAGCGCCGGGCCGCCCAGGAGGAATGCCGCGAAGAGAACGAGGACGTGCACCATTTCACGCCGCTTTGACAAAGTCTAACCTCGCGGGCGGCCCGCCGCGCTAGCTTACGGGCATGGCCTACCGCATCGAATACGCGGAGCGCGAAGGCACGCTTGCCGCCGTGGTGTCCGGGCGCTCGACGCTCGAGCAGGCGGCGCGCATCGCGCGCGACATCGCCGAGCAGGCGGCGCTCCAGGCGGCGCGCCACCTGCTCATCGACCTGCGCCGGCTGGGCGACCGCGTCGGCTCTCTCGGCACGCTCGTGCTCCCGTCAACGTCGGTACCCGACTGCCGCGTCGCGGTGCTCGACGTTCACGAGAACGACCCGTACTACGCTTTCTCCGAGCACGCGGCGTTCACGCGCGGGGCCGCGCTGCGCATGTTCTACGACCCGGCCGCGGCGCTCGCCTGGCTGCATGGCGGCGCCGTTTCCGAGTAGCCGCTCCTCGACGTAACAATCCGGCGAAATTCGTAGCCCGACCAGCGCCCTCGCGCGGGCCGGCGCTGCAACGTGGCGGGACTAGCCTGTACCGGCCATGAAGACGCAGGGGCGCGTGAAGAATGCCTCGGCCGCCGAGCGGGCCTGGAAGGCCGCCGACGCCGAAGTGTCGGCCCAGGTCGCGGCGCTTTTCGCGCGCTGCCCGGAGCTCTCGGGCTTCTCCGTCCAGGCGAAGGTCGCCGCCGACGAGCCGAACCGCCCCGAGGACGAGGAGCTTTTCGTCACTGCCATCGGCATCGCGCCGCGGCTCTCCAAGGACCAGTACGCAGACATCTTCGAGCAGATCGCGACCGTCCTGAAAAGCCTGCTTTCCGAGCGCCAGGAGGCGGCGAGCCTCCTTCGCGGGCGCACTTTCGCCCGGGTCGTGCACTAAGCCACTGGCGGGCCGGGGCGACGGCGGCCTCAGGAATTCCGCTGTAGTCGTTTCAGGGATTCCCCGATTGGCGTGCGAACGACACGCCGATATCGTGCTGTCCCATGAAACCCCTCACGACTGCCCTGTATCCCGACCAGAAGCGCGTCGCCGCCGATGTCGAGGCCAAGATGCGCGCGCTCTTCGTCCGCTGCCCCACTCTGTGCGGCTTCTCCATCCAGGACCGGGCGCAGCTTCCCGAGCAGGTCACCGAGAACCAGATTCCGGACGCCGACCTCTACGTCACCGAGATCGGCATCTTCCCGAAGCTCGGCTCCGAGCAGTACGCCGACGTTTTCGACGAGATCACCATCACCATCTCGAGCCTCGTCAACGAGCAGCCGAACGCCTACGACGTCCTGCGCGGCCGCACCTTCGCGCGCACGACGCACTGAAGGACAAGAAGGGAGAAGAACAGAAGAACGACAAGGGGTGGGGGTTTACAAGGGCGCCGCAAGGCGCCCTTTTTATTTCGTGCGGTAGACGACGAGCTTGTCCGCCGCCGATTCCGGCGTCCAGACTTCGCCCGCGCGGCCATGGATCTGGCGCACATTGGCGTACGCGCTCGAGGACTTGAAGGTCTCGAACTTCTCCGTGGCGGGATCGAAGCGCAGCATCACCTGCTGCGTCCACTCGGAGGCCCAGACGCGGTCCGTCTCGTCCACGTACACGGCGTAGACGCGCGGGTGCTCGCCCGGCGCCTTCCACTCGCGCCATCGGCCGCTCGCCGGCTCATAGCGCGCGAGCTGCCCCGCGTTCCATTCCGCCACCCAGAGGTTGCCCTTCGAGTCCGCCCACACGCGCCGCGCGCCCTGGCCGCGCGTCGGCGGCTCGATCACGCTCGCGCTTCCGCTCGCCTGGTCGATCCGCGCGATGTACGACCCCGCGAGCGAGGCGAAATACACGCTCCCGTCCGGCGTCGCCTGGATGCCGTAAGGGCCCGAGCCTTTCGGCGCCTTGAAGACCTTCACCTCGCCGCTCGACGGATCGACGCGGCCGTAGACGCCGCTTTGTCCCGTGAACCAGAGCAGGCCTTTCGCGCCGAACGCGGCGGTGTTTAGATTGGCGTAGTCGTTTCCCGCGGGAAGAGGAAACGCCTTGACGAGCCGCTTCGAGTCGACGCGGACGATGGCGTTCTGGCCGCCGTCGGTGAGCCACACGGCGCCGTCGCTCGCGACGAGCACGCCGTGCGGCGCGGATTCGCGGCCGAGCGCAACGGTATCGACCTTCCCGGTCTTCGGGTCGAGGATGCCGAGGTGGCCGCTGCGCTGCGCGGAGAAATACACCGGCCCGCCCGGCGCGGGGTCCGCCCACACATCGTGCGCGAAGAGCCCGCGCGGGATCGGGTACTCCTGCACCGTCACCTCGCCGAACGCGGCGGAGGCGGCGAGGACGAGGGCAAGGATGGCGAGCGCGGTGCGCATGTTCGGAGACCGCATGTTCGGAGGCCGAAGGGGCGAAAGAGCATTCTAGACGGCGTTTGAGGTAAATTCCGCTCTCCCAAGCGGAGGAGACCCTGGCCGCGGCGCGGCCGCTCGCTGCCCCTGGCGCGAGAGTTCCACGGAGACGCTCATGCAGCAGCAGCTTCACCAGAACTTCATCAACGGCGAGTGGGCGAAGGCGGCCCAGGCGGCGCCGAACATCAACCCGTCGAACACCGCCGACGTCGTCGGCGAATACGCGCGCGCCGACGAGGCGCAGGTGCGCGCCGCCATCGCGGCGGCCCGGGCCGCGTTTCCGGCCTGGTCGCGCGGCTCGATCCAGGCGCGCGCCGACCTGCTCGACAAAGTAGGCAACGAGATCTTCGCTAGGAAGGACGAGCTTGCGACGCTGCTCGCGCGCGAGGAAGGCAAGGTCAAGGGCGAGGCGCTCGGCGAAGTCATGCGCGCGGGGTATTTGTTCAAGTTCTTCGCCGGCGAGGTCGTGCGCCAGGCGGGCGAGGTGATCGCGTCGGTGCGGCCGGGCGTCAAGGTGGAGATCACGCGCGAGCCGGTGGGCGTGGTGGGGATCATCACGCCTTGGAACTTCCCGATCGCGATCCCCGCGTGGAAGATCGCGCCGGCGCTCGCCTACGGCAACTGCGTCGTCTTCAAGCCCGCGGACCTCGTGCCGGGCTGCGCCTGGGCGCTCGCCGACATCATCGCGCGCGCCGGCGTGCCCAACGGCGTCTTCAATCTGGTCATGGGCAGGGGCTCGGTCGTGGGCGAGATCCTTTCGACCGATCCCGGCATCGATGCGGTCACCTTTACCGGCTCCGTGGCGACCGGAAAACGCGTCGCGGCCAATTGCGCCGCGAGGCTCGCGAAGGTGCAGCTCGAGATGGGCGGCAAGAACCCGCAGGTGGTGCTCGACGACGCGGACCTAGACGTCGCGGTGAACGTGTCGCTCCAGAGCGCGTTCTTCTCCACCGGTCAGCGTTGCACCGCGGCGAGCCGACTTATTGTCACGCAAGGCATTCATGATTCTTTCATCAAGAAACTAACGGAGAAGATGCGCGCGCTAAAAGTCGACGATGCGCTGAAGGACGGGACCGACATCGGCCCGGTCGTCGACCAGTCGCAGCTCGACCAGGACCTGAAGTACATCGAGCTCGGGAAGAAAGAAGGGGCAAAGCTCGTCGAGGGCGGCGTCCAATTGAAGAAAGACAAGCAGGGCTTCTATCTTTCGCCGGCGCTTTTCGTGGACACGACGCCGAAGATGACGATCAACCGGGAGGAGATCTTCGGGCCCGTGGCCTCGGTGATCCGCGTCAAGGACTACGACGAGGCGCTCGCCGTGGCGAACGACACGGCCTTCGGACTCTCCTCCGGCATCGCGACCACCTCGCTCAAGCACGCGGAGCACTTCAAGCGCAACTCCGCTGCGGGGATGGTGATGGTCAACCTGCCTACGGCAGGGGTCGACTATCACGTGCCTTTCGGCGGTCGCAAGGGCTCGAGCTATGGCCCGCGCGAGCAGGGGCGCTACGCCGTGGAGTTCTACACCACGGTGAAGACGGCCTACATCAATCCGTGAACCAGAAAGCCGGCGCTCCCGCTTCCGCCGTCCCCGACCTGGGGCTCTCGCTCCAGGTCGGCAAGTACGAGATCCAGACGCATCTCGGAAAGGGAGCGACCGGCACCGTCTATCTCGCCAAGGACACGTTCACCAACCGCATCGTCGCGCTGAAGACGATCGAGCCGGAGGTCTTCCGCGACCCGGAGTTCGGCCAGGTCTACCGAACGCAGTTCCAGAACGAGGCCTCGCTCGCCGGAAAGATCCGGCATCCGCACATCGTCACGATTTTCGACGCGATGGTGGGCGAGGATTCCGGCTACATCGCCATGGAGGTCGTCTCGGGCGGCGACCTCTCGCAGTACGCCAAGCCCGACTCGCTCCTGCCGCCCTCGGAGGTGCTGCAGATCGGCTTCAAGTGCTGCGGGGCGCTCGACTACGCCTACCGCGAGCAGGGCATCGTGCATCGCGACATCAAGCCCGCGAACATCATGGTGACGAAGGACGGCGACGTGAAGATCGCCGACTTCGGCGCCGCTTTCCTGAGGAAGAGCAAGGCGACGCAGACCACCGCGATGGGCTCGCCCTTCTACATGGCGCCGGAGCAGATCGAGGGCAAGGAGCTCACCTTCCACAGCGACATGTATTCCATGGGCATCGTGATGTACGAGCTCCTCACCGGGCGGCGGCCGTTCCAGGCCTCGAGCATCGAGGCGCTCGTACAGCAGATCCTCTTCGAGGAGCCGCCGCCGCCGAGCCGGCTGCGGCAAGGCATCCCGCCGGGAATCGACGGCGTCGTCATGCGGGCGATGAAGAAGCGCCCCGAGCAGCGCTACGGCACGTGGGCGCAGTTCTCGGTCGAGCTCTCCAAGGCGGTCGCGCTCGTCCTGCCCTCGGGCGCGATTGCCGACAGCGAGAAATACCTCGCGCTCTCGAAGGTCGAGATGCTCCAGCTGCTCTCGGACGCCGAGTTCTGGGAGCTCGCGGCCGCGGGCAAGTGGTCGCGCTTTCCCAAGGGCCACGCGCTCATCAAGGAGGAGGAGCCGGGGCAGAGCTTCTTCTTCCTAGCCAAGGGCGAGGCGGCAGTCACCAGAGGCGGCCGGCTGCTGAACACCATCAACGAAGGCGAGTGCTTCGGTGAGATGGCGTTCATCCGCGGCGGCGAGGAGCCGCGCCACGCAACGGTCGTGGCGGAGACCGAGGTGCTCGTGTCGGAGTTCCAGCCCGAGACGATCGAGAAGATGACCGCGCAGGCGCAGCTCCACCTCACGCGGGCACTGGTCCGCAATGTCGTGGATCGCCTCGTCCTCGCGAACGAGCGGCTCACGCACTAGCCGCGCGCCGTGAAGGCGAAGAAGGTCGCGATCCTCGAGACGCGGCTCGGCGCCGAGCTCTCCGGCCTCGTGGCGAAGCGCGGCGCCATCCCGGTCCACGCGCCGGCGCTCTCGGAGCTGCCCGACCTCGACCCGCACGCAATCGCCACCCTTATTCGAGGCTTCTCCGCGAATCCTCCCGGGCTCTTCATCTTCCAGACGGGCGTCGGGACGCGCGCGCTCTTTGCCGCCACCGATGCGTTGGGGCTGACGGCCGAATTTCTTTCCTTCCTCGAGAAAGCGATGGTGGCCGTCCGCGGGCCCAAGCCCACGGGCGCGCTGCGCGAACGCAAGGTGCGCATCGATCGGAGCGCGCAGGACCCGTTCACCACGAGCGAGCTTCTGGCTTCCATCGCGGATGTCGACGTCCAGGGCAGGGCGGTCATCGTCCAGCGCTTCGGCGCCGGGAACGCCGAGCTCGA
>JAFAGU010000395.1 GCA_019237595.1 Betaproteobacteria bacterium
TTCCCGGCGACCCGTGCCGTGCCTTCCTCATGGACGGCAACTCGCTCGCCGAGAACACGCTCGTCACCGCGCACGTGCTCGGCCACGCCGACTTCGCGAAGAACAACGCCCTCTTCGAGCGCTTCCACGCCATGGCCGGCGGGAACATCGTCGAGCAGGCGGCCGCGCACGCGAACCGCATCCAGCAGGCGATCGACAAGGTCGGCCTCGAACACGTGGAGCTCGTGCTCGACGCGGCGCTGGCCCTGGAGTCGCACGTCGATGTCGCCGGCGAGCTGCATCGCGCCGCTTACCCGGAATTCCTGCCGGAAAGGCAGAAGACGGTCGAAAGCGGATTCCGGAAGCGCTTCGCGCAGCTCCCGGGAGCGCCCGAGCAGCGCGCGCTGCCGCTCGAGCCGATGCGCGCCCGCGTGCCCCCGCATCCGGAATACGACCTCCTCTGGTTCATCGCCCACTACGCCCCGGAGCTCGAGCAATGGGAGCGCGACATCTTCCTCATGGTGCGCGCGGAATCCCTCTATTTCTACCCGGTGTTCGCCTGCCAGATCATGAACGAGGGCTGGGCGTCCTACTGGCACGCGCGGCTGCTGCGCGAGGCCGATTTCCTGCCGCAGCCGCTCTACCTCTCCGCCCTCAAGGCACACTCCGACGTCGTGCGCCCCTACGCCGCCGACCGACAGGCGGCGCTCGCGGTGAACCCCTACCACCTCGGCTTCACGCTTTGGGAGCGCATCGTCGAGAAGCACGGCCTCGCGCAGGCGCGCCAGGTGATGCGCGAGGAGGACGACTTCGGCTTCATCCGCAACCACCTCACCGAGGAGCTCGCCGAGAGCTCGGGGCTCTTCGTCTACGAGGCGCAAGCAAACGACGAGATCAAGGTCGCCACGCGCGACCTCGCCGCGGTGCGCGAGGCGATCCTCGCCCCGAAGTTCAACTACGGGGCGCCGCGCGTCGCGGCAGTGGAGCTCGGGAACGACGGCTCGCTCACGCTCGCGCACGACCACGAGAGCGACGGCCGCGGCCTCGACACCGCGCGCGCGAGGAAGGTGCTGGAGTACGTGCGGCGCGCCTGGCGCCGCCCGGTGCGGCTCGTCACGGTCAACGACCGCGCCGAGCCGCTGGAGCTGGCTGCCTAGAGCAGGATCACCACCAGCAGGATCACGATAATGATGAAGAGGAAGTCCTGGTTGTTCAGGGCTCCTCCGGCGGGCAGCGCGTCGAGCTTGCCGGCAAGGCTCGCCACTTCTTCCTCGCTCATCGCCGCGACTCGGGCCTTGGCCTGGTCGGCCGGGATGCCCATCTTCTCGAGCTGCTTCGCCACCTCCGGGCGCTCGATCAGCGACAGGACGCGCTCGCGGTCGCTCGGGGCCGCGGGCGAGATCATGCCCGCGTAGGCCTGCGGCGCCGCGAGCACCAGCGAGAGGGCGAGACCGGTTAGGAGTCTTCTCATTGGGCCTTTCCTTTCCGTGAGGGGGAAGCCCAATATAGCCGAAGCGAAACTACATGTCGTCCAGGGGGTACACGGGCCGGCGCACCTTCCTGAACTGCAGCTGTGAATAATCCGACGTGCAAACGCCGGTGCCCGCGCATTCCACCACGCCGCGGGCGAGCGAGCCGAGCCCGGCCCGCCAGTGCACCCGGCTCTTGAGCATCATGTAGCGCTTGGATGACGGATCGATGCCCACGGCGCGGAATGCCGCGATGTCGAAGGGCTCGACCTGCCGCGATACGACCACCACCTCGATCCCGCCGGTGTCGAGCACCGCGGTGGTGCCCATGTCCATCTGCTCGCCCCGCGCCATCGGGCCGTCGTTGCGATAAAGGCCGTCGACGATGCGCTTGACGGTCCCGGCAAGCGCGAGCGGCTTTCCCTTCAGCCCGAGCGCCGGCATGTCCGCCTTTCCCCCTATGGGCAGCGTGACGCGGCCGCCGGTGCCCGCTTCCTTCATCCTCGCGACCGCCTCGGGGTCGCAGACCGCGAACGCGGCCGCCTCCTCCAGGCGCGCCTCGATCATGGCCTCGAGCACCGTCGTCGTGTCCATCGTGCCGCCGGAGGCGCAGTTGTCGTAGTGGTCGAGCAGCACGACCGGCTTGCCGGCGAGGACCTTCGCCTTCTTCATCGAGGATGCGAGGTCTTCCGGGCGATAGACGAATTCCGCGCGCCGCTCCCACGCCATGTCGAGGAGCTCCTCGCAGCAGCGGCGCGCCAGCTCCGGATCGTTGTCCGTCACGACGACGGCGGACGCGCCAGCGTGCGGGATGTCCGCGTGAGGGAACCCGACGAAGAAGGTGGCGCTGAGGACGCCCGGCTGCTTCTCCATCTCCTTCGCCCGCGCCTGGATCTCCTTGTTCGGCGAGTCGAGCGAGGACTGGCGCATGACGTGGGGCAACATGGGCCGGTGGCCGAAAGCAAGGACCGGTTTTTTGCTGCTCGATAGAAGATCCAAAACCGGCTTCGCAGCTCTTACCCCTGTCTCATACATGTCGACGTGAGGATAGGTCTGGTAGCCGGCGAGGCTCGTCGCGCAGCGCGCGGCGGCGGGGAAGAGGTTCGCGTGCATGTCGTGCGCGACGCCGATCGGCACGCGCGGCGCGACGCGCCGGATGCGCGCGAGGAGCTCGCCCTCGCCGTCCTCGAAGCGCTCGGTGACCATCGCGCCGTGGAGGTCGAGGAGCACGGCGTCGCAGCCCTGCTTCACCGCATCGACGATCTTGCCGGCGATGTACTCGAAGGCCGATTGCTGCACGCGACCGCTCGGCCAGGCCTGCGCGGCGATCGGGAGCACGATCTCGGCTCCCGCCTGCTCGGCGAGGTCGATGAAGGCGCCGAGCGCAGTGCCGGTGCCCTTGAACTCCTCGCGCGCCTCCGCGCCCTCCCAGGGCCGGTCGCGCCCGTGCGCGAAGCGCGAGAGCGGCGTCGGCACCGGCGAGAAGGTGTTCGTCTCGTGCTTCATCTGCGCGAGGACGAGGCGCATGGCGCCGGATTCTATCGGTTCACCACCCGACCATCGCAAACACGGCGAGCGCGGCGAAGAGCGCCGCGGCGACCGCGTGCACCGTCTTCAGAGGGATGCGCCGCAGGAGCCGCTCGCCCAGGTACACCGCCGGGACGTTGGCAATCAGCATGCCGAGCGTCGTTCCGGCGACGACCGCCGCCGTGGCGGGAAAGCGCGCGGCGAGCGCGACGGTGGCCACCTGCGTCTTGTCGCCCATCTCGACGAGGAAGAAGGAGACGAGCGTGGC
>JAFAGU010000061.1 GCA_019237595.1 Betaproteobacteria bacterium
TGGAGACTCTCCAGCGCGGCGTAAGCCTCGGCGGTGATCTTGCCATCCGTGCTCAGCGTGTCGTCGAGATCGAAGAGCACGGCGTCGACGCCGGAGGCATCCATCTGCGCCAGGGGCTTCATGCGAAGCACGCCGCGACGCGTGCGCGCTGCGCCTGCGTGAGATGCAGCGCCGCCTTCGTCCGGCGCCACAGCACATCTTCGGGTCGCCTCGCCCACTCGCGATCCCTCAGGTACCGGACCTCCCGCTCGCAGAGACCTCCGCCGAAGTCTTCGCCGATGATGCCGTCCCCCAGCACGTCGGCCGTCATGGCGCCGTGGCGACGGAAGACCTTCTCGACGACTAGCGTAGGTAGCTTGGAGTAGCGCGCCAGCGCCTCGCGTCTTGCTTCCTCGTGGTTGGCAAAGCCACTACCGGGCAGCGGCTCGCGATCCGTCCATGGCCCGCGCAGGCCGGGAAAATAGGGCTCGAGTTTCTCCATGGCGTGCTCGGCGAGCTTCCGGTAGGTGGTGATCTTCCCGCCAAACACCGAGAGCACCGGCGCGCGGCCTCCTTCGTCGTGCACCCGCAGGGTGTAGTCCCGGGTGACCGCGGACGGATTGGCGGAGCCGTCGTCATGGAGCGGCCGCACGCCGGAGAAGCTCCATACGACCTCGCCGGGCGCGATGGCCTTGGCGAGGTAGCGGTTCGCGGCGCGACAGAGATAGGCGATTTCGTCGATGGCCGGAGTTCCGGCGGCAGGCGTTTCTTGCGCGATATCGGTCGTGCCGACCAGCGTGAAGCGATCCTCGTACGGAATCATGAAGACAACGCGGCGGTCGTCGTTCTGCAGGATGAAGGCGTGCTCGCCTTCATAGAGCCTCGGCATGACGATATGGCTGCCGCGTACGAGGCGCACGGCATCGCGCGTCTTCACGCCCAAGCGCGTCCCCAGAACCTCAGCCACCCAAGGGCCGGCGGCGTTGACGATGGCCCGCGCGGCCAGCGATTCGCCGCTCGACAGCCGAACTAGCCAACCCTCGCCCTCTCGCCGCGCCGACTCCACCGCTGTGCCGACGAGCACGCGCGCACCCCTCCGCGAGGCGTCCACCGCATTGCAAACGACCAGGCGTGCGTCGTCTACGCGGCAATCGGAATAGGCAAACCCGTGCCGAAGCTCCGGGCGCATTCCCGAGGAATACGGCGCCGAGTCGAGCCGCACCGCGTGAGAGCCGGGCAGGAGCGAGCGCCGGGCGAGATGGTCATAGAGGAAGAGCCCGGTACGGATCATCCATCGGGGCCTCAGCTCCGCGACATGCGGCATGACGAAGCGCGCCGGCCATACCAGGTGCCTCGCGACCCGGAGCAGGATCTCGCGCTCCGCGAGCGCCTCCGCTACCAGGCGAAACTCGAACTGCTCGAGATAGCGCAGCCCGCCGTGGATGAGCTTCGACGAGGCGGAAGAGGTCGCGCTCGCGAGGTCGTCCTTTTCGGCGAGCACCACCGAGAGACCGCGGCCCGCGGCATCGCGGGCGATGCCGGCGCCGTTGATGCCGCCGCCGATGACGAGCAGGTCGACCATGGCGGCCGACTATAGCCGAAGCCCGACGAAGCGCCGGGCGGCGGATGAAACGACGCTAGCTGCCGCTCGCCTTCTTCAGCTGGTCGAGCTGGAGGACCTTCACGCGCACTTCGGGGCCGGGCTTGGGGACGTCCTTGCCCTTCGTCTGCTGCTGGCGGCGCACGCGCTCGAAGGTCCTGCGCACGTCGGTGTCGAAGCTGGGCCGGTAGCGGAACGAGGCATCGAGGATGTGTTTCATTGCGGCTCTCCGAACGCGGTGGCGACTGACGGCTGAAATTGTTGCAGCCGAGGGCCGCCGGCGTTGCTGGATCGATTTAGTCTGCGCGGACTATTTTCTGCGCTGCGCGAGCGATTTCAAGTCGCTGCGCCGCTACACGCGTCGCGAGCGGCGCTACCGCACTCTGATTTTGCGGCGATTTATTTTTTGCGGAGCTTGCGAATTGCAGCGAGCTGGGCCGCGAGCATCGCGAGCTCGCCTTCCACCGCCGCGATCTCCTGCTTGTCGGTCGCGGTGCGCCGGGCTTCTTCGGCGCGCTTGAGCGCTTCCTGGGCCTTCGCCTCGTCGAGATCGCGGCCGCGGATGGCCGTGTCGGCGAGGACGGTGATCACGCGTGGCTGCACTTCCAGGATCCCGCCCGCAACGAAGATGAGCTGCTCGTCGCCGCCCCCCGGCGGCGTAATACGCACTGCGCCAGGCTTGATGCGGGTAATGAGCGGCGTATGCCGCGGGTAGATGCCGAGCTCGCCCGCTTCTCCCGGAAGGACGACGAATTCCGCCTCCCCGGAGAAGATCGATTCCTCGGCGCTGACGACGTCGACGTGGATGGTGGGCGCGGCCATGGCTCGTCTCGCTCTACTTCAGCGTCTTCGCCTTCTCGAAGGCTTCCTCGATCGCGCCCACCATGTAGAACGCCTGCTCGGGGAGCGCGTCGCACTCTCCGTTCACGATCATCTTGAAGCCCTTGATCGTGTCCTTGAGTGAGACGTATTTGCCCGGCGTGCCGGTAAAGTTCTGCGCCACCGTGAACGGCTGGGAGAGGAAACGCTGGATCTTCCGCGCACGCGACACGGCGAGCTTGTCCTCGGGGGAGAGCTCGTCCATCCCGAGGATGGCGATGATGTCGCGCAGCTCCTTGTAGCGCTGCAGCGTCGCCTGGACCGCTCGAGTCGTGTTGTAGTGCTCCTCGCCGATGGTGTTCGGGTCGACCTGGCGGGAGGTGGAGTCGAGCGGATCCACGGCCGGATAGATGCCAAGCGCTGCAATATCGCGCGAAAGCACGACCGTGGCGTCGAGGTGGCCGAAAGTCGTGGCCGGCGACGGGTCGGTGAGGTCGTCGGCCGGGACGTATACCGCTTGGATGGAGGTGATCGAGCCGACCTTCGTCGACGTGATGCGTTCCTGCAGGCGGCCCATTTCCTCGGCGAGGGTGGGCTGGTAGCCGACCGCAGAAGGCATGCGGCCAAGCAGCGCCGACACTTCAGTTCCCGCTAGGGTGAATCGGTAGATGTTGTCGACGAAGAAGAGGATGTCGCGCCCTTCGTCGCGGAAGCTCTCGGCCATCGTAAGGCCGGTCAGGGCGACGCGCAGGCGGTTGCCCGGCGGCTCGTTCATCTGGCCGAACACCATCGCCACCTTCGATTCCTCCAGGTGGTCGGGCTTTACGACCTCGGCCTCGATCATCTCGTGGTAGAAGTCGTTGCCCTCGCGCGTGCGCTCGCCCACGCCGGCGAACACGGACAAGCCGGAGTGCTGGGTGGCGATGTTGTTGATGAGCTCGAGCATGTTGACCGTCTTTCCCACTCCGGCGCCGCCGAAGAGGCCGACCTTGCCGCCCTTGGCAAATGGGCAAATGAGGTCGATCACCTTGATGCCGGTCTCAAGGAGGTCGATGGAAGGCGAGAGCTCGTCGAACTTGGGCGCCACCTGGTGGATGGAGCGCTTCTTGTCCGACTTGATCGGCCCGACCTCGTCGATCGGCCGGCCCAGGACATTCATGATGCGGCCGAGCGTGGCCTTGCCGACCGGCACGGAGAGCGGCCCGCCGGTGCTCGTCACCTTCATTCCGCGGCGCAGGCCGTCGGAGGAGCCGAGCGCGATGCAGCGCACGACCCCGTCGCCGAGCTGCTGCTCCACCTCGAAGGTGAGGTCCTTCTCGACGAGCGGATTGGTCGCATCCTCTACGAGCATCAGCGCGTCGTAGACCTTGGGCATCGCCTCACGGTCGAACTGGATGTCGATCACCGCGCCGATGCACTGGACGATGGTGCCTTGTGCTTGTGCCATAGCTCTTTCCTAAAGTCGAATGCGTTCGGTCAGACGGCGGCCGCGCCGCCGACGATCTCCGAGAGTTCCTTGGTAATGGCGGCCTGCCGGTTCTTGTTGTAGACGAGCGTCAGCTCGTCGATGAGCGTCGCGGCGTTGTCGGAGGCCGCTTTCATGGCGACCATCCGCGCCGACTGCTCGGAAGCCATGTTCTCGGCGACCGACTGGAAAATGATCGCCTCGATGTAGCGCGTGAGCACCTGCTCGAGCACCGTCTTCGCGTCGGGCTCGTAGAGGTAATCCCAGACGGTCTCCGGAGCGCCCATGCGCTCGCCCGAGAGCGGCAGGAGCTGCTGGACCATCGGCTCCTGCTTCATTGTGTTGATGAAGCGGGTGTAGGCGATGGAGAGGCGGTCGATCCGGCCAGCGGTATACGCATCCAGGACAACCTTGATCGCGCCGATGAGCTTTTCCATCTGCGGGCGGTCACCGAGCTGCACGGCGTGGGAGACGATGTTCGCGCCCAGGCGCTGCATGAAGCCCAGGCCCTTGTTGCCGATGCAGCACACGTCCACCTCGTAGCCCTGCGCCTGCCATTCCTTGTACTGCGAGAGCACGAGCCTCAGGACGTTCGTGTTCAGCGCCCCGCACAGGCCCTTGTCGGTGGTGACGACGATCACGCCGACGCGCTTGACGCCCTCGCGCGCCACCAGGAAGGGATGGCGGTATTCCGGATTGGCGTGGGAGAGGTGGGCCGCGACGTTTCGGATCTTTTCCGCGTAGGGCCTCGCGGCCCGCATGCGGTCCTGCGCCTTGCGCATCTTCGAGGCGGCGACCATCTCCATCGCCTTGGTGATCTTCCGGGTGTTCTGCACACTCCGGATCTTCATCCGAATTTCCTTGGTGCCGGGCATGGCTCTCGGGCGCGCTCGCTAGAACGAGCCGCTCTTCTTCCAGTCCTTGATCGCGTCGTGGAGCGCCTTCTCCTCCTCGGCGGAGAGGTCCTTCTTGTCCTCCATCGTCTTCACGAGCGAGGCGTACTTGCCCTTGATGTAATCGCGCATCGACTTCTCGGCGGCGAGCGCTTTCTTGACGTCGATGTCGTCGAAGTAGCCGTTGTTGACGGCAAAGAGCGTCAGCGCCATCTCCCAGACCTGCAGCGGCGAGTACTGCGGCTGCTTCATGAGCTCGGTGACCATGCGGCCGCGCTCGAGCTGCCTGCGGGTCGCCTCGTCGAGGTCGGATGCGAATTGCGCGAAGGCCGCGAGCTCGCGGTACTGCGCGAGGGCGAGGCGAACGCCGCCGCCCGTGTCGCGCCGCTTCATGACTTTGGTCTGCGCCGCGCCGCCAACACGCGAGACCGAAATACCGGCGTTGATCGCGGGCCGGATGCCTGCGTTGAACAGATCCGTTTCCAGGAAGATCTGGCCGTCCGTAATCGAGATCACGTTGGTCGGGACGAATGCCGTCACGTCGCCGGCTTGCGTCTCGATGACGGGCAGCGCCGTCAGCGAGCCCGTCTTGCCCTTCACCGCGCCCTTCGTAAACTTCTCGACGTAGGCCGGATTCACGCGCGCGGCGCGCTCGAGCAGGCGGCTGTGCAGGTAGAACACGTCGCCCGGGTAGGCCTCGCGTCCGGGCGGCCGGCGAAGCAGCAGCGATACCTGCCGGTACGCCCACGCCTGCTTGGTCAGGTCGTCATAGATGATGAGCGCGTCCTGTCCGCGGTCGCGGAAGTACTCGCCCATGGTGCAGCCCGCGTACGGGGCGATGTACTGCATGGCGGCGGACTCGGAGGCCGATGCGGCGACGACGATCGTGTAAGCCATCGCGCCGTGCTCCTCGAGCTTCCTCACCACGTTCGCGATCGTCGAGGCCTTCTGTCCGATCGCCACGTACACGCAGAAGAGGTCCTTCCCCTTCTGGTTGATGATCGTGTCGACGGCGACGGCCGTCTTGCCGGTCTGGCGGTCGCCGATGATGAGCTCGCGCTGGCCGCGGCCGATCGGCACCATCGAGTCGATCGCCTTGAGGCCGGTCTGCACCGGCTGGGAGACCGATTGCCGGGCGATCACGCCGGGCGCCACTTTTTCGATGACGTCGGTCATCTTCGCGTTGATCGCTCCCTTGCCGTCGATCGGCTGGCCGAGGGAGTTGACGACCCGCCCGAGCAGCTCCGGGCCGACGGGCACCGAAAGGATCTTGCCCGTGCACTTGACCGCGTCGCCCTCGGTGATGTGCTCGTACTCGCCGAGAATCACCGCACCCACGGAATCGCGCTCGAGGTTGAGGGCAAGGCCGAACGTGTTCTTCGGAAATTCCAGCATCTCGCCCTGCATCACGTCGGAGAGGCCGTGGATGCGACAGATTCCGTCGGTCACCGACACCACGGTTCCCTGCGTGCGCATCTGCGCGCCGGCGTCGAGGTTCTGGATCCGGCTCTTGATGAGCTCGGAAATTTCGGATGGATTGAGTTGCATGAAAGCTCCTTAAGCCTTGAGTGCGTTCTCGAGCGCGCCGAGCTGCGCGCGCGCGGAACCGTCGATGACCTTGTCGCCCACCATGACGCGCACGCCGCCGATGAGGTCCTTGTGGACGCTCACGCGGGCCTTGACCTTGCGGCCGAACTTCTTCTCGAGCCGCGAGACGAGGTCCCCGACCTGCTCCGGCGCGAGCTCGAAGGCAGAGTCGACCTGCGCCTCCAGGACGCCTTCGCGCTCGTTCTTGAGCGCGTCGAACTGGACGCGGATCTCGGGCAGCAGCTCGAGCCGCCCGTATTCGGCGAGCGTGCGCACCAGATTCTCCGCCTCGCGAGTGAGCTTGCCGCCGAGGATCGACAAAATCAGCCCTGCGACCTTGGCGCGCGCAAGGTTGGGGTCGTTGATGACGCTCGCGACGCGCGCGTCGCTCACGACGGCCGAAAGCGCAGCAAGCATGTCGGCCCATTGGCCGAGGGTGGAGCTGCCGTCGCCGAGCTTGAAGACGGCTTCGGCGTACGGGCGGGCGACGGTGCTGGGCTCGGCCATCAGAGCTGGCGCTTGATCTGCTCGAGGAGCTCGGCGTGCGCGCGGGCGTCGACCTCGCGGCGCAGGATCTTCTCCGCGCCGGCGACCGCTAGCGAAGCCACCTGGTCGCGCAGTTGTTCGCGTGCGCGCGACATTTCCTGGGCAATTTCGGCCTTCGCGGCGGCCTTTTCGCGGCCGCCTTCCTCGCGCGCGGCGGTCCTTGCCTCGTCGACCAGCTCCGCGGCGCGCTTTTCGGCCTGCGCGAGCAGTTCCGCAGCGCGGCTCCTCGCCTGTTGCAGCGTCTCCTCGGCCTGGCGGTTCGACTGCTCGAGGCTCCGCCGCCCCTGATCGGCGGCCGCAAGCCCGTCGGCGATCGTCTTCTGCCGCGCCTCGATCGCGCGCACCATGTGCGGCCAGATGAACTTGACCGTAAACGCGATGAAGAGCGCGAAGACCGCGGCCTGGGCCAGCAGTGTCGCGGTGATGTTCATGGCGGCGTCCGGTGAGGCTTAGCGGAACGCCGTGGCGAGCGGGTTCGCGAACGCGAAGAACATCGCGATGCCCAGGCCGATGATGAACGAAGCGTCGATCAGGCCCAGGAGCAGGAAGACCTTGCCCTGGAGCGAGTTCGTGAGCTCGGGCTGGCGCGCCGCGGCCTCCAGGAAGCGGCTGCACATGATGCCGACCCCGATGCAGGCGCCTGCGGCCCCCAGGCCGATCATCAGGCCGATGCCGATGCCCGTGTAGGCCTGCACCATGGCGAGCAGTTGAAGTTTGTCCATTGGTCTTTTCCCTTTCTAGCGAGCGAAGTGAGTATTAGTGGTGTTCGTGCGCCATCGAGATGTACACGACGGTCAGCATCATGAAGATGTAGGCCTGCAGCAGCACGATGAGGATGTGGAAAATCGCCCAGCCCAGGCCGAGGAGGACCGAGGAAAACCAGCCCACGAGGTGGTCGCCGCTCAGGCTGCTGTGCGCGGCCCACATCCAGAGAAGCAGGAAGAGGATTTCGCCCGCGTACATGTTGCCGAACAGGCGCAGCGAGTGCGAGAGCGTCTTCGAGACGTACTCGACCATCTGGAAAAGGAAGTTCGCGGGCACGAGCAGCGGATGCGAGCCGAAGGGCGCGAAGAAAAGCTCGTGCAGCCAGCCGCCGAATCCCTTGACCGAGATGGCGAATACGATGGTCAGCACGAGGACGGAGATGGAGAGCGCGAAAGTGGTGTTGACGTCGGCCGTGGGCACGTAGCGAAAGCCATGCTCCGAGATATGGTGAGTCGCGAGCCCGACGAGGTCCGCCGGCAGGAAATCCATGGCGTTCATGAGCACGACCCACACGAAGACCGTGAGCGCGAGCGGCGCGACAAAGCGGTTGCGATCCCCGTGGTGGAAGATGCCCTTCGCCTGCTCGTCGATGAAATCGAACAGCAGTTCCACGGCGGCCTGGCGCTTGTTCGGCACTCCTGAAGTCGCCCCCCGGACCACCCACCAGATGAAGCCGCAGCCCACGATGCCCAGCAGAATGGACACCATCAGCAGGTCGACGTTGAGGGTCCAGAACGCACCCTCGCCAATCGGCTTCGTGAACGACGTCAGGTGGTGCTGGATGTACTCCGACGGGGTCTGCTCGGCGCCTTCGACCATTTCGTAGTTATGCGTTCAGCAAGTCAGTAGTCGCGGACAAAAAAAGCCATCGCGAAAATCACGATCGTCACCGCGAACGTAACGACGAGCATGCCGGCATGCGCGTTCGGGTAGTTCGCGAGCACGAGCCAAAGCAGGATTGCGGCAAGGCCGATCTTCACTGCCTCGGCTCTCAACGCGCCCAGCAGAAGCCCCCCTGCAGACCCCGCGCTGCTCCGCGAGGCCACCAGCGCGGCGGCGAGACCGGCGATGATGCTGATCAGTCCGCCTGCAACCGCCGACAGTGCGCCGTCCCCTCCGGCGAGCACCGCCCCCCCTGCCGCAAGCGCCGCGGTCGCGGCGATCTGCCACACGAGGACGACGCCCACCGGCTTGCTCAGGTGCCTGAGCCATCGATTCCGATTTCCCGCACCCGGCAAAGCCTGAAAATTATAGCGCACGTTGCACTGCACTAGCGCAGCTTCTTGAGCAGCTGCTCGAGATGATCGAGGCTCGAGTAATGCACCACGATCTTGCCTGCGCCCTTTCGCCCCGGCTTGATGGCGACCGTCGTGCCCAGCCGCTCGGACACTTCTTCCTCGAGTCGATGCAAGTCGCGATCGCCGCGCGCGCGGCGCCGCGACGGCGCGCCGCGCAGCAGCTTTTGCACCAGCGCTTCCGTCTCGCGTACGGACAGCCCTCGCGAGGCGACCCGTGTTCCCATCTCGATCTGTCGCGCTCCGTCCAAGGCGAGGAGCGCCCGGGCGTGGCCCATCTCGAGCGCGCCTTCCATCAGCATTTCCTGCACCGGCTTCGCCAGCTTGAGCAGGCGCAGAAGATTGGTCGTCGCGCTGCGCGAGCGCCCGATCGCGTCGGCGGCCTGCTCATGCGTCATCCTGAATTCCTCGACCAGGCGCTGCACGCCGTTGGCTTCCTCCATCGGATTGAGGTCCTCGCGCTGGATGTTCTCGATGAGAGACATGGCGAGCGCCGATTCGTCGGCGACTTCTCGCACGACGGCCGGCACCTCGTCGAGCCCCGCCATCTGCGCAGCGCGCCAGCGGCGTTCGCCGGCGATCAGCTCGTAGCGCTCGCGATCCACCGGCCGCACGAGCAGCGGCTGCATCAGGCCTTGAGAACGAATGGATGCCGCGAGCTCGGCAAGCGCCTGCTGGTCCATCTTCGTCCGGGGCTGGTACTTGCCCGGGCGGATCCTGCCGACGGGAAGCGTCATGAGCGCTTCGCGCGCCGGCGCGTCTTCCGTTCCGAGCAGCGCGTCCAGCCCTCGTCCGAGTCCCTTTGCCTTGGTCATGCCGTCCCTCCCTGGGACAGGATTTCATCGGCGAGGCCGAGATAGGCCTGCGCGCCTTTCGAGCTCGAGTCGAGCAGCACCGCCGGCACGCCGTGGCTCGGCGCCTCCGCGAGACGCACGTTCCGGGGCACCATGGTCCGATACACCTTGTCCCCGAAATGGGTCTCGAGCTGCTGCGAGACCTGCTGCGAGAGCGTGTTGCGCGGGTCGTACATCGTTCGCAGGAGCCCCGCGATCTCTAGCCTTGGATTGAGATGGCCGCGCACGCGTTTGATCGTGCCGACGAGGTCGGAAAGCCCTTCGAGGGCGTAGTACTCGCATTGCATGGGGATCAGCACGCGCTGGGCCGCTGCGAGCGCATTGACCGTGAGGAGGCTAAGCGACGGGGGGCAGTCGATCAGGACGAAGTCGTACTCCGGCGCCACGCGCTCGAGCGCCGTCTTGAGCCTCGATTCGCGCGACGGAAGCTCGACAAGCTCCACCTCTGCGCCGGCCAGCTCGCGGTTCGAGGGCAAGAGGTCGTAGCCACCCTTCTCTGCCCGCATTCGGATGCCCGCCAAGTCTCCCAAGCCCAGGAGCACGTGATACACCGTGCGCCCGAGCGTGCGCTTGTCGATGCCGCTCCCCATGGTCGCGTTTCCCTGCGGATCGAGGTCGACCAGCAATACGCGCCGGCCCGCGTGCGCGAGGGCTGCCGCAAGGTTGACGCTCGTGGTTGTCTTCCCCACGCCGCCTTTCTGGTTGACCACCGCCAGCACGAGCGCGCCGCTCATGGTTGGGCGGTGCAAAGCACGAGATGGCGTTCCGCCTCGAGGAAAGGCACTTTGAGCGGCAGCACATGCCGGCAATCGCATGCCCTCGGCACTTCTGTGAGCTCGTCCGATGGTAAGGCGCCCTTCATCGCCAAGATCCAGCCGCCACGCGAGACGAGGTGCGAGCAGCGCTCGATGAAATCCGAGAGGCGGGCGAAGGCGCGAGAAATCACCACCGGAAAGCGAATCGGCGGATGCCATTCCTCTACGCGGCCTTCATGCACAGTGACGTTCTTCAGGCGCAACTCTATGGCCGCCTGCCTCAGGAACGCCGCCTTCTTGCCGCTTGCGTCGTTCAGGGTCACGCGCCAGTCCGGTCTGGCCACGGCGATCGGGATGCCCGGGAGGCCGGCACCGGATCCCACATCAGCGAGGACCTTGCCTTGCGCTGCAGGCAGGTGCGGAACGACCGCGAGTGAGTCGAGCAGGTGGTGCGTCACCATCGGAAGAGGCGCATGGATGGCGGTGAGGTTGTAGGTCTTGTTCCACTTCGCCAGGAGCTCGATGTATTCCAGGAGCTTCCTGGCGGCCGCGGGATCGAGCCCGACCGCGAGATCGCGAGCGCCGCGCTCGAGCGCGTCCGCCGGCGTCATGCAGTCTTCTGTTGAGGCGGGCGCCCGATTTTCTTCAGGTGCACCAGCAGGAGGGAGATCGCCGCCGGCGTGACGCCCGAAATTCTCGAAGCCTGTCCGATCGTCTCCGGCCGGTGCGCGGCCAGCTTCTGGCGTACCTCGTGGGAAAGTCCTTTCACCAGTGCGTAGTCGAGGTCCGAGGGCAACTCGAGCGACTCGCTTTTTTGGCGACGCGCGACCTCCTCTCGCTGCCGGTGGACGTAGCCTTCGTACTTCGTCTCGATCTCGACTTGCTCGCCTATTTCCGCATCGAGAGGGGGCACACCCGCCAGCGTCGTGACGGCGTGATAGGTCATCTCGGGCCGGCGCAGCAGATCAGAAAGGCTATGCTTTTGTGAAAAGCCAGTGCTCACATACGTGGACCGCAGACGCTCTAGTTCGCGCGCAACGGCGGTACGTTTTTGCTCGTACGCGCGCCACCTCTCTTCCCCGACAACGCCAAGGCGAAAGCCGACCTCGGTAAGCCGAGCATCCGCGTTGTCCTCTCTAAGCGCAAGTCGGTACTCCGCCCTACTCGTGAACATGCGATACGGTTCGGTCACACCGAGCGTAACCAAGTCATCGACCAGAACGCCGAGGTAAGCCTCATGCCGGCTCGGCGCCCATCCCGGCTCGCCCCGAACCTTCAGGACGGCGTTGATGCCGGCCAGTAGGCCTTGTGCAGCGGCTTCCTCATAACCCGTCGTCCCGTTTATCTGGCCCGCGAAAAAGAGTCCGGGAATCGACTTGGTTTCCAGGGTAGAGCGCAGGTTTCGGGGATCGAAGTAGTCGTATTCGACTGCGTATCCAGGCCGGACAAGGTGCGCTCGCTCCAGGCCCGGGATGGTTCGAACGAGCTCGACCTGCACGTCGAACGGCAGGCTAGTGGATATTCCGTTCGGATAGATCTCGTTCGTGGAAAGTCCTTCGGGCTCGAGGAAGACCTGGTGCGACGATTTGCCGGCAAAGCGATGGATCTTGTCCTCAATCGACGGACAATAACGCGGGCCAATGCCCTGGATGACACCGGTGTAGAGCGGTGACCGGTCGAGGCCGCTCCGAATGACCGCATGCGTTCGCTCGTTCGTATGGGCGATCCAGCATGGCAACTGCCGGGGGTGCATGCTCCGGCGGCCGAGGAAGGAAAACACAGGCTCCGGCTGATCGCCGGGCTGCGCTTCCAACCGCGAGAAATCAATGGTCCGTGCATCAAGCCTCGGCGGCGTACCGGTCTTGAGGCGACCGACGGGAAGCTTGAGCTCGCGCAGGCGCGCCGCGAGGGTGGTGGAGGCCGGGTCTCCCGCGCGTCCAGCCTCGTAGCGGTCGAGGCCGACGTGTATCAGCCCGCCTAGGAACGTGCCGGTTGTAAGCACCACGGCGCGAGCCCGCACGATGACGCCAGCTTGGGTAACGACGCCAGCGGCGACTCCATTTTCGACCAGGATGTCATCAACGGGCTGCTGGAAGAGGGCGAGGCCTGGCTGGTTTTCCAACCGGCGCCGAATGGCCGCTCGATACAGGGCCCGGTCCGCTTGGGCGCGCGTCGCTCTGACAGCGGCGCCCTTGGATGAATTCAACGTGCGGAATTGAATTCCCGCTTCGTCCGTGGCAATCGCCATGGCACCGCCCAGAGCGTCGATTTCCTTCACCAGGTGGCCCTTGCCGATGCCGCCTATGGACGGGTTGCAGGACATCTGGCCTAGCGCCTCAATGCTGTGCGTGATCAGGATCGTTGTGGCACCCATGCGCGCTGCGGCGAGCGACGCTTCAGTGCCGGCGTGTCCGCCACCGACGATGGCGACGTCGAACTCCTGGGGGAAATTCATGGGGACGCGAATGATACTGGATCGTTCCACGTGGAACGAGGAACGCGTTTCCGCTCCCCACGGTTCCACGTGGAACACGGCGATGCTGCAATGCAGCATCGCCTTTAGGGCTTGCTCGGGAAGCGCCTAGCGAAGAATTTCGTGCAGTCTCGCCCGGCGCCCTTCAAGGCTTCCCGGGAGCCGGTCGCCGAGCTTGGTGAAGAGCTCGTCGTGCGAAGCCAGTTCCTCCTGCCACGCATGCGCGTCTATTCGAGCCAGTTCGTCGAAGTCGCTCTGGGACAGGTTCTCTAGCCCGCGCCACTCCAGGTCCTGGAATCGAGGCATGGTGCCGAGGGGCGTCGGTACGCCTTGAGCCCGGCCCTGGCATCGATCGACGATCCACTGCAGGACGCGCATGTTCTCGCCGTAGCCTGGCCAGATGAAACGGCCGCTGGAGTCACGGCGGAACCAGTTCACCCTAAAAATTTTCGGCGGATAGGCGACGGCATTTCCCATCTTCAGCCAGTGGCCGAAGTAGTCGCCCATGTTGTAGCCCACGAACGCAATCATCGCCATGGGATCGCGGCGCACCACGCCGACCTTCCCGGTAATGGCGGCCGTCGTTTCCGATCCCAGCGTCGCCGCCATGTATACGCCGTCTTCCCAGGTAGGCGCCTCCACTACCAGCGGCACCGTGCTCGAGCGCCGTCCGCCGAAGACGAAGGCCGAGATAGGCACGCCTTGCGGATCCTCCCAGTTCGCATCAAGAGACGGGCATTGCGAGGCTGGCACCGTGAACCGCGCGTTCGGATGCGCTGCCAGCCGGCCCTTCTTGCCGTCCTCCGGCGTCCACTCCTTGCCCTGCCAGTCGATCAGGCGCTTCGGAGGCTCTGCCGTCATGCCCTCCCACCACACATCGCCTTCCGGAGTGAGGGCAACGTTCGTGAAGATGACGTTCGAATGCAGCATCTTCATTGCGTTGGGGTTCGTCTTCTCGGAAGTTCCGGGCGCAACGCCGAACAATCCGGCTTCCGGGTTGATCGCACGGAAGCGCCCGTCCTTGCCGGGCTTGATCCACGCGATGTCCTCTCCGACCGTCGTCACTTTCCAGCCCTTGAACGCATCCGGCGGAATGAGCATGGCGAGGTTGGTCTTGCCGCAGGCAGAGGGGAAGGCGGCCGAAATGTAGGTCTTCTCCCCGGTCGGCGATTCCATGCCGAGGATCAGCATGTGCTCGGCGAGCCACCCCTCGTCTCGAGCCATGACGGAGGCAATTCGCAGAGCGAGGCACTTCTTCCCGAGGAGCGCGTTGCCGCCGTAGCCAGACCCGAATGACCAGATCTCCCTCGTCTCGGGAAAATGGACGATCCACTTTTCCTTCTCATTGGTGGGCCAGGGCACGTCCTTCTGATCCGCCTCGAGCGGCGAGCCCACCGAGTGCACACAAGGGACGAAAGCGCCGTCGATGCCCAGCCAGTCGATGACGCGCCGCCCCATGCGGGTCATGACCTTCATGCTGACGGCGACATAGGCAGAGTCGGTGATCTCCACGCCCACTTGGGCGATTGGAGAGCCCACCGGCCCCATCGAGAAGGGCACGACATACATGGTGCGACCGCGCATACAACCGTCGAAAAGGCGGTGCAGCGTCGCGCGCATCTCCCGCGGATCGACCCAGTTGTTCGTCGGCCCGGCGTCCGCCTTTTCCCGGCTGCAGATGAACGTTCGCTCCTCCATGCGCGCCACGTCGCCGGGATGCGAGCGCGCAAGGAAAGAGTTCGGCCGAAGCTTGTCGCTCAGGCGGATGAAAGTCCCGCGGCGCACCAACTCGGCGCATAGGCGGTCGTATTCCTCCTGGGAGCCGTCGCACCAGACAATCTCCTCCGGCTTGGCGAGCGCGGCAACTTCCGACACCCATTGGCGCAGCTTCTGGTGTCGGACCCACGCCGGGGCATTCGATTGGTCGGCGGGGGCGGTGGCGGGAGCGTTCATCGTGGGGGTCACTCCAGAAGCCAAACGGCCCAGCAAAGCTGGGCCGAGGAAAGATGGCTGGCGATTGTAGCACCGGCGTTGCGACAGGCATCCGCGCCGGGCGGCTCCGTTAGGATTAAAGACAGCGATTCATTTGCTTAGAGGCTACTTGCCGATGCAGAAACGCGCGAAGATCTCGCCCAAGAGGTCGTCGGCGCTAACCGCTCCGGTGATGCGGCCGAGCTCGGCGTGGGCAAGGCGCAATTCCTCGGCGAAAAACTCCCAGCGGGCCTCTTCGGCCGCCGCTTTTCCAAGCAGTACTCGGGCGGCTTGCAAGGCCTCCACGTGCCTTTCCCGGGCAAGGAAAGCCGATTCGCCGCCAGTTGTCCATCCCGCCGCTTTCAGGATCGCCTGCCGAAGACCGTCCATGCCCTTCCCGCTCTTTGCCGAAACGGCCACTGCACCCGGGGGCGGCTGAAAGTCCGGGGCGAGATCGACCTTGTTGAATACCTCCACGCGCGCCGCGCCACGCACAAGCTCGTCCCGGAAGGGCGCCGGTTCGGGCGCCTCGGACACCGCTAGCACGACGTCGGCATTTTCCAGTTCACGCAGCGTGCGCTGTATTCCGATCTGCTCGATCTCGTCCAGAGATTCCCGAAGCCCTGCTGTATCGGCCACGATCACCGGCACGCCGTCCATTTCGAGCGACTCCCGAACGACATCGCGTGTGGTGCCGGGATGCGGCGTCACGATTGCGCGCTCCTCGCCGGCGAGGCGATTTAGAAGGCTCGACTTCCCGACGTTGGGCCGGCCGACGATCGCTACGTGGATGCCGTTGGCAAGCATGCGGCCTTGTCGGCTGCGTGCAATGAGCTCGTCGAGCGCCGCGATCAGCCCCTGGAGCCGTGCCCGAGCTTCATCGCGGTGGATCGCCTCGACTTCTTCCTCCGGAAAATCGAGCATGGCCTCAACGAGGGCGCGCAGTTCAGTGACGCCCGCCATGATGCGCGAAACGGTGAGGGAGAACTCCCCGGAAAGGGATCGAATTGCGCTGCGCGCCGCCTCCCGGCTCGCCGCGTCGATGAGATCGGCGACCGCCTCCGCCTGGGCGAGATCCAGCTTGCCTTCGAGAAAGGCCCGCCGTGTGAATTCGCCCGGCTCGGCGATACGCGCACCTGCTTCCAGGCATGCGCGCAATGTGGCGGCCAGCACGACCGGACCTCCGTGCCCCTGCAACTCGAGGACGTCCTCGCCCGTATACGAGCGGGGCGCAGGAAAATAAAGCGCGAGTCCATCGTCAATACGCTCGCCCGAGCGATCGCGGAAGGAGGCGAGCATGGCGAGGCGCGGCTCCGGAACCCGGCCAAGCACAGCGCCGGCAATAGTGCGTACCAACGGGCCGGAGACGCGAATGACACCGATGCCGCCTCGGCCGGGGGCCGTCGCGACGGCGGCGATGGTGTCGCGTCCTAGGTCACTTCTTCCCATGGGCAGGCTGGTCGCGGTTGAACATCCGCTGAATCTGCCACTGTTGGAGGATGGAAAGGATGTTGTTCACGAGCCAATAGAGCACCAGGCCCGCCGGGAAGAAGAAGAAGAAAATGCTGAACACGAACGGCATGAACTGCATCACCTTCGCCTGTACCGGGTCCGGCGGCACGGGGTTCATGCGCGTCTGCAGGACCATGGTGGCGGTCATGAGGATCGGCAGCACGTAGTACGGATCCAGCGCGGAGAGATCGTGGATCCAAAGAATGAAGGGCGCGTGGCGCAGCTCGATCGCTGCGAGCAGCACCCAGTAGAGCGCGATGAAGACGGGAATCTGGACGAGAATCGGAAAGCACCCGCCAAGCGGGTTGATCTTCTCCGTCTTGTAGAGCTCCATCATCGCCTGGTTCATTTTCTGGCGATCGTTCCCGTACATTTCCCGGATCTTCGTCAGGCGCGGGGTCACGAGCTTCATCTTCGCCATCGACTTGTAGCTCGCGGCCGACAGCGGAAAGAAAATCAGCTTGATGAGCACCGTGAGCAGGATGATGGCGACGCCCCAGTTTCCGGCGATCTGGTGGAATTTCTGCAGGAGCCAGAAAAGCGGCCACGCAATGATCGTGAGCCAGCCGTAGTCGACGACGAGATCGAGGCCCGGCGCGGCGGCCTTCAGGCGCTGCTGCTCCTGCGGGCCCGCATAGAGGGAAGCGTCCACGCTCGCCGTGGCGCCCGGCGCAAGCGGCGGCATGGCGACGAGCGCACGGCCGACGTAGACCCCGTCGTTGCGTTTCTCGAACACGTACTCCCGCTGCACCTTGTCGGGAATCAGCCAGGAGGAGACGAAGTAATGCTGGATGAAGGCAAGCCAGCCGTTATCGGCCTTGGCCACGACGTCGACTTTTCCCTTGTCGACATCGGAAGGATGGACCTTCTGGAAGGCCTTCTCGGCCGTGTACACCGCAAATCCGATGAAGCTCTGGGCGCCGAAGGACTGCGCCAGCTTGTTCGCGTCCGCAGGCGGGCGGCCATCATGCGTAAGCTGCAGATACGCATAAGGGGAAGCGGTGTCCTTCCCGGCGTTGCGAGCAGTAAGGGACCACCCGATCACGTAGCTGTCGCGCGAGAAGGTATAGACCTTCTCCACCGATATGCCGTTCGCCGCGGTGGCCGTGAGCTTGACGCGAACTTCCTTCGCGCCCGGTGCGAGCTCGTACCGGGTGGCTTCGCTGGTCCATTGCGAGCGATGGTTGGGTCCGTCCCCGGTCAGGCCGCTTTGCGCCTCGTACTGGTGCTCGGGCCCGAGGAGCACGAAGCTCTTCTCCGGGTCGGCGGAATCCTTGTGGTGCAGAAGCTCTACGCGCTTGAGCGTCGCGCCGAGGGTATCGATCTCGGCCAGCATGAGGTCGGTGCGCACCACGACTGTCTCGCCCTTGGCCGGGGCGCTGGCTGCCGGCACGGCCGAACTCGGGGAGGCCGCGCCGCCGGCCGGCTTACCGGTCGGATTTGCGCCGGGCGCTACTGGAGCCTGCTGCTCGACGGCCGGGCGCGGGCGGTTCTCCTTCTGCCACGCCTCCCAGAGCATGAGCACGGAAAAACCGAAGATGAAGAGCAGGATTAGGCGCTGGGTATCCATCGGCTACGGGACCGGGTCGCACCCGCCGGGGCTCCATGGCCCGCAGCGGCAGAGCCTGCGCACCGCGAGCCAGCCGCCGCGGCAGGCGCCGTGCCGCCCCAGCGCCTCGTGAGCATACTCGGAGCAGCTCGGATGGAACCGGCACGCCCGGGGGAGGAGCGGCGCGACGCTCCACTGATAGCAGCGCACGGCAAGCCGCAACGCGTTTGCAATCACGAAGCCACCTTCGGAAGGATGACGCGAAGGCGCTCGATCATCGCCTTGCCCGGCTCCGCGTTGTAGGGAGGCCGCACGAGCATGTCGAGGCTCCCCAGCCGATGCCGTTCCAGCCGGAAGGCCTCCCGGATGCAGCGCTTGATGGCGTTTCGCCGCGTAGCGAGCCGCGCATGCTTGCGAGTGACCAGCATGCCGAGCCTCGGTTCGCCGGCTTGACGCCGCTCGATGAAGAAAGCATATCCGTCGACGCTTCGCCGCACGCCGCCGCGCAACAAGCGCTCAAATTGCGCGCTATCGCGGAGACGAAGCTGCGCGCCCAGACCGTAGCGTCCGGCCGCGGCTAAAGCCCGATGCGGCGCCGGCCCTTTGCGCGCCGATTGGCGAGGACTTTTCGCCCGCCCGCCGTGCGGCTGCGCACGAGGAAGCCGTGGGTGCGCGCGCGGCGCGTCTTGGAAGGTTGATAGGTGCGCTTGGTTGCCATCGCTGCCGCCTGAAAAAGGGCGGTATTAGAGCCGGTCGGTGAGCGCATTGTCAAATGATTTGCGGCGCGCTTTGCGAGAGGAGATTGCTGTGGATAAACCATGGCTCCGCAAGCACGAAGAAGGTAAAATTCCGGCCTGCCCGGAGCCTCCAGGCGAGCGCCGAAGAGGACGTCGTTTCGACGTCGAAAACCAAGAGCGCCGCCGACCACCCAGGCGAGATACAAGGCTACTCAAGCGATGCAAAATCTCTGGGACGCTTGCCTGCGCCGGCTCGAGCAGGAGCTGCCCGCCCAGCAGTTCAATACCTGGATCCGACCGTTGTCGCCGGAGGCTTCAAGCGACGCACCCAACGCGGACGAGGTCCTCGTGCTGAGCGCTCCGAATCGCTTTGTGCTCGAGCTCGTGCGCGAGCGCTTCGCAGCGAGAATCGCCAAGCTCGCGGCCGAGGCGACCGGCAAGGAATGCGACCTCAGGCTCGTGCTCGCCAGGGGCGCCGAGCCGCTGCTGAAGGGTGCGCCCATCGCTCCGGCGCGCGGCGCCGAGGTTTCCGTCACCGTGCCGGGCGAGCGCGGCCGGCTGAATCGCACGTTCACCTTCGACAGCTTCGTGACGGGCAAGGCGAACCAGCTCGCGCGCGCGGCAGCCATCCAGGTGGCCGAGAACCCCGGCATCTCCTACAACCCGCTTTTCATCTACGGCGGCGTCGGTCTGGGCAAGACCCACCTTCTGCAGGCCATCGGCAACGCATTGGCCGAACAGCGGCCGCAAGCTCGCATCCGATACAGCCATGCCGAGCAGTACGTCACCGATGTCGTGCGCGCCTACCAGCAGAAATCCTTCGACGAGTTCAAGCGCTACTACCACTCGCTCGACCTCCTGCTGATCGACGACATCCAGTTCTTCTCCAACAAGGGCCGCACGCAAGAGGAATTCTTCTACGCGTTCAACGCCCTCGTGGAGGCGCACAAGCAGATCGTCATCACCTGCGACACCTACCCGAAGGAGATCGCAGGCATGGAGGAACGCCTGATCTCGCGATTCGGCTGGGGCCTGACCGTGGCCATCGAGCCGCCCGAGCTGGAGATGCGCGTCGCCATCGTCCTCAAGAAAGCCGAGGCGGAGGCGGTGGAACTATCCGAGGAGATTGCCTTCTTCATTGCCAAGCACATCCGCTCGAATGTCCGCGAGCTTGAAGGTGCGCTCAAGAAAGTGCTGGCATTCGCCCGCTTCAACGGCCGCGAGCTGTCGCTCGAGCTTGCGAAGGAGGCGTTGCGCGACATTCTCAATGTCGCCAGCCGCCAGGTGAGCGTCGACGGCATCCAGAAGACGGTCGCGGAGTACTTCAAGATCAAGGTCTCCGACATGCATTCCAAGCGGCGAAACCGCAACGTCGCGCGCCCGCGCCAGGTTGCGATGGCGCTCGCCAAGGATCTCACCCAGATGAGCCTGCCCGAGATTGGCGAGGCGTTCGGCAACCGGGATCACACGACGGTGCTCCATGCCTGCCGCACGATCGCGAGCCTGCGCAAGCAGGACACGGCCCTCAACCGCGACTACCTGATCCTTGAGCAGGTGCTGAAAGGTTGAATGAACAAGCTGTGCATAGGGAACGCATCAATTGTGGACAAACGGCGCTGGGAGCGATCGCCGCGGAACGATCCACATTGGCGCACACGGTACCCACAGGTTTCACCCAGGCGTTTTTGCCGGCAAGGACTTCTGCACAAAGCTTTTTCCGGCTTGTCCACGTCTTTTTCCGCCCTTATCTATTACTACTAGTTCAGAAGAAAAGGTAAAGACAATGCTGTCGGTCAAAGCAAAACGCGACGAGCTACTCGGGCCGCTGTCGGCCGTGGGCGGCATCATCGAGCGCCGCCATACGCTGCCGATCCTGTCGAACGTTCTGCTCGAGAAGGCTGGCGACGCGCTCAGCTTCCTCGCGACCGACATCGAGATCCAGATCCTCGCCAGGGGCACGGCGAAAGCCCAGGGCGACGGGACGGGCGTCACGGTCGGCGCGCGCAAGCTGATGGATATCCTGCGCGCGCTGCCCGACGGCTCGGAGGTGAGCCTCCAGCAGCAGGAGAAGCGCCTGGTCGTCAAGGCCGGAAAAAGCCGGTTCACGCTGCAGACTCTGCCGCCGGAGGATTTTCCGCGCCTCGCCAAGCCCTCGGGCGAGGTCGCCAAGTTCAAGCTCGCCCAGAAGGCGCTGCGTCGTACCCTTGCCCTCGTCCAGTACGCCATGGCTCAACAGGACATCCGTTATTACCTGAACGGCCTCCTGATGGTCGTGGAGGATGGAGAGCTGAGGGCGGTCGCCACGGACGGGCATCGACTGGCATTCGCTTCGCTCAAGCTCGAGGCCAAGCTCCCGCGCCAGGAAGTCATCATCCCGAGGAAGACCGTCCTGGAGCTTTCGAAGCTCCTCGCCGATAGCGACGAGGAAGTGAGCATCGAGCTCTCCGCCAACCAGGCCTGCTTTGCCTTCGGCTCGGTGGAGCTCGTTTCGAAGCTCGTCGATGGCAAATTCCCGGACTACACGCGCGTCATCCCGGCGCAGCACAAGAACCGGCTGCAGCTCGAGCGCGAGCCTCTGCGCCAGGCGCTCCTCAGGGCGGCGATCCTGTCCAACGAAAAATTCCGCGGCGTACGCTGGGTCCTGGCCGAGGGCTCCCTCAAGATCGTGTCCTCCAACGCCGAGCAGGAGGAGGCGAACGAGGAGCTCGACGTGAAGTATTCGGGCGATGCCCTCGACATCGGGTTCAACGTGAACTATCTGCTCGACGTGCTGAATAACGTGCCGGGCGCTGCCATCGACTGTGCCTTCGGCGATTCCTCCTCGAGCGCTCTCATCACGTACCCGTCGGAGAAGGATTTCAAGTACGTCGTCATGCCGATGAGGATCTAGAGCGGTGGGCGAACCGGAAAAGCAATCCTTGCCGGGCGACTACGGGTCCGACGCCATCAAGGTCCTGAAGGGCCTCGAGGCGGTGCGCAAGCGCCCCGGCATGTACATCGGCGATACGTCCGACGGCACGGGCTTGCACCACATGGTCTTCGAGGTGGTCGATAACGCGGTCGACGAGGCCCTCGCCGGCTTCTGCGACGAGATCACCGTGACGATCCATACCGACAATTCCATTTCGGTGCTGGATAACGGGCGGGGCATCCCGACCGGCGTCAAGGAAGACGATGAGCTGAAGCGCTCCGCGGCCGAGATCGTGATGACCGAGCTGCATGCCGGCGGAAAGTTCGACTCCAACACCTACAAGGTCTCCGGCGGTCTTCACGGCGTCGGTGTTTCGGTGGTCAATGCGCTGTCGGAATGGCTGCGCCTGACGATCTGGCGCGATGGCGCCGTGCATCAGATGGAGTTCCGCGACGGCGTGGCGGTAGCGCCGCTCAAGCCCGTGGGGAAGACGGAGCGCCGGGGCACGGAGGTCCATTTCCTCGCCTCCAAGGCGACCTTTGGCACCGTGGACTACCACTACGACATCCTGGCGCGAAGGCTGCGCGAGCTTTCGTTCCTCAACAATGGCGTGAAGATCGTGCTGGTCGACCAGCGCACCGGCAAGGAGGAGAACTTCGCCTTCTCCGGCGGCGTCAAGGGATTCGTCGAGTACATGAATCGCGCCAAGAACGTTCTGCATGCGAACGGCTTCCACGGCGAAGGCGAGAAAGACGGCATCAGCGTCGAAGTGGCGATGCAGTGGAACGATTCCTATCAGGAATCGGTGCTGTGCTTCACGAACAATATCCCGCAGAAAGACGGCGGGACGCACCTCACCGGGCTGCGCGCGGCGATGACGCGCGTGCTCAACAAATTCATCGAGGAAATCGAGCTCGCCAAGAAAGCGAAGGTCGAGACGACCGGCGACGACATGCGCGAGGGTCTTGCTTGCGTGCTTTCGGTGAAGGTGCCCGAACCCAAGTTCTCCTCGCAGACGAAGGAAAAGCTCGTCTCCTCGGAGGTTCGCCCGGTGGTCGAAGAGATTGTCGCGGAGCGCTTGCGCGAGTATCTGGACGAGCGCCCCGCCGATGCCCGCACCATTACATCGAAGATCGTCGAGGCCGCGCGTGCCCGGGAAGCCGCGCGCAAGGCGCGCGAGATGACCCGGCGCAAGGGCGTGCTCGACGGCATGGGCCTTCCGGGCAAGCTGGCCGACTGCCAGGAGCGCGATCCGGCGCTCTGCGAGCTCTACCTTGTCGAGGGCGACTCGGCCGGCGGCTCTGCCAAGCAGGGGCGAGACCGCAAGTTCCAGGCGATCCTTCCGCTCAAGGGCAAGATCCTGAATGTCGAGCGAGCGCGCTTCGACAAGCTGCTCTCTTCGGCGGAGATCGCCACCCTCATCACGGCGCTCGGCTGCGGCTTCGGCAAGGAGGAGTACAACGCCGACAAGCTGCGCTATCACCGCATCATCATCATGACCGACGCCGACGTCGATGGCTCGCACATTCGTACCCTCCTGCTCACTTTCTTCTACCGGCAGATGCCGGAGCTCGTCGAGCGCGGCCACATCTACATTGCGCAGCCGCCACTCTACAAGGCGAAGCTCGGCAAGGAAGAGCGCTACCTGAAGGACGAACACGAGCTGAACGAGTTCATGCTGCGGCAGGCCCTCGTCGAGGCGGTACTGCACCCCGGCGGAGGGCGCGACCCCATCACTGGGGCGCCGCTCGCCGAGCTCGCGAAGTCCTACCTGCTCTCCGAGGCGGTTATCGAGCGGGTCTCTCGCCTCGTGGATAGGGATGCGCTCCAGGCCATCCTGCGCGGGGCCCAGGTCGATCTCTCGCGCCGCGAGACGGCGGAAGCGTCCGCCGAAGGGCTGGAGGCGGCGATCGGCGTGGACGGCGTCGCGGTCGCGCCGCATTTCGACCAGAAGACCGAGCGTTACCAGATCAAGATCGAACGCACGCGGCACGGCAACGTGCGCATGAGCACGATCGACACCGAATTCGTGCACTCCGGCGACTACACGCAGATCCGCCAGAGCGCCGAGATGCTGCGCGGACT
>JAFAGU010000178.1 GCA_019237595.1 Betaproteobacteria bacterium
GCTAAACCGCGACGATCCGCGCTCGCTCGCCATGCGCCAGCCTAGGCGCAAGGTCTGCACCTTCGGCCTCGGCGCGCCGCGCGCGGAGGAGGATTTCGGCGTGAGCGAGGGATGGCTAGTGCGCGGTGCCCAGCGAATCATCGAGCAGCGCGCCTTGCAGCTCCACGGCGCCCACAACGCCGCCAACGCGCTCGCGGCTTGCGCCCTTGCCGCAGAGGCGGGTGTCTCGGTGCGCGAGATGGGGCCGGCGCTCGCCACTTTCCGCGGCCTGCCGCATCGTGTCGAGCTCGTGGCGGTCCGCAACGGCGTCGAGTGGTACGACGATTCGAAGGGCACGAACGTCGGCGCGACGATCGCGGCGCTCGAGGGGCTCGGCAAGAAGGCGATCCTGATCCTCGGCGGCGAAGGCAAGGGGCAGGACTTCTCGCCCTTGGCGCCCGTGGTCTCGGCTTTTTCACGCATGACCCTCCTGATCGGCCGGGATGCGGATCTGATCGCCTCCGCGCTGGGCAACAACCCGAACGAAAAATGCAGGAGCCTCGAAGAGGCGGTCGAGCGCGCGGCAGAGCTCGCCCAGCCTGGCGAGGCAGTCCTGCTCTCGCCGGCCTGCGCGAGCTTCGACATGTTCCGCGACTACAAGCATCGAGGCGAAGCGTTTGTCGCGGCCGTGCGCTCCCTTGGGCATGGAGGCCAGGCTTGAGCCAGACCTATGTCTTTGCGCGCAATGCGCCCGATGCGGAATACGACCGCTCGCTAACTTGGTGCGCGCTCCTCCTCGCCGCGGGCGGCCTGGTGATGGTGTATTCGTCGTCCATCTCGATGGCCGAGGCGAGCCGCTTCACCGGGTACAACGCCGCCTGGTTCCTCGCGCGGCATGCGGTTTTTCTTTCGCTCGCGCTCGCGACGGCGATCGCCGTGTTCCTCATTCCCTCGCGAGCCTGGCAGATCGCCGCGCCCTGGCTCTTCCTCGCCGGCGTGGCGCTCCTCGTCCTCGTTCTCATCCCGGGCCTGGGCCGCGAGGTGAATGGCGCGCGGCGCTGGCTCAACGTTCCGCTCATCAGCATCCAGCCTTCGGAGCTCGTGAAGCTCGCCTCGGTGCTGTACGCGGCCGACTACACCACGCGCAAGCACGCGGTGCTGAAGAGCTTTCGCCGCGGGCTGCTGCCCATGCTCGTCGTCATGCTGGTCGTGTCGTGGCTGCTCCTGCGCGAGCCGGACTTCGGCGCGCTCGTCGTCATCGCCGTGACAACCTTCGGCCTGCTTTTCCTCGGCGGAATGAACGGCCGCCACTTCGGCGCGCTCGTCGGCATGCTCGCCGCCGGCTTCGCGGTCCTCGTCGTGTCCTCGCCCTACCGCATGCAGCGCATCTTCGGCTTCATGGATCCGTGGTCCGATCCCTTCGGCAAGGGCTACCAGCTTTCGCACGCGCTCATCGCCTTCGGACGCGGCGAGTGGCTGGGGGTCGGCCTCGGGGCGAGCGTCGAGAAGCTGCACTACCTGCCGGAGGCCCATACCGATTTCCTCCTCGCGGTGCTCGCCGAGGAGCTCGGCTTCGCGGGCGTAGCGGTCGTGATCGCGCTTTTTGCCTGGATCGTCCTGCGCGCCTTCGCGATCGGCCGCCAGGCGACGCTCAAGGAGCGCCACTTCGCCTCGCTCGTCGCCCAGGGCATCGGCATCTGGATCGCCTTCCAGGCGCTCATCAACATGGGCGTGAACATGGGCCTGCTGCCAACGAAGGGGCTCACGTTGCCGCTCATGAGCTACGGCGGCTCGGGGCTGGTCGTCAATTTCGTCGCGCTCGCCATCCTGCTTCGCATCGATTGGGAAAACCGACAGCTGGCGAGGGGCCTCAATGCCTAGCGCACGCCTCGTCCTCATCATGGCAGGGGGCACGGGCGGGCATATCTTTCCCGGCCTCGCGGTCGCCGAGCGCATGCGCTCCCTGGGATGGGAAGTGGCGTGGATGGGCAACCGCGGCGGCATGGAGGAGCGCCTCGTCCCGCCGCACGGCTATCGCATGGCTTGGATCCGCGCGCGCGCGGCGCGTGGCAAAGGCGTGATGCAGAAGCTTCTCCTGCCCGCTAACCTGCTGGTCTCGTTCTGGGAGAGCGCGCGCCACCTGCTTCGCCTGAGGCCCGACGTGGTGCTCGGGCTCGGCGGCTACGTCGCCTTCCCGGGCGGGATGATGGCCTCGCTCCTTGACCGGCCGCTCGCGCTGCACGAGCAGAACGCCGTCGCCGGGCTCGCGAACCGCGTGCTCTCCAAGCTCTGCGACAAGGTCATGGTGGCTTTCCCCGGCTCGCTCGAGGGCGCCGAATGGACCGGAAACCCGGTGCGCGAGGCGATCGCCGCGCTGCCGGCGCCCGACGAGCGCTTCCGCGGCCGATCGGGCCCGCTTCGCATCCTCGTCGTCGGCGGGAGCCTCGGTGCCCAGGCGCTCAACGAGGCCTTGCCGCGTGCGCTTGCGCTGCTCGAGGAGAAGCCGGCCGTCGTGCACCAATCGGGCGAAAAGCATATCGAGGCGCTCCGCAGGAACTACGAAGCGGCGGGCGTTCGCGGCGAGCTCCTTCCCTTCATCGACGACATGGCGCGGCGCTACTCCGAGGCCGACCTCGTCATCTGCCGCGCCGGAGCAGTGACCGTCGCCGAGCTCTCCGCCGGCGGCGTGGCGAGCATGCTCGTGCCGTTCCCGCATGCGGTGGACGACCACCAGACGGCGAACGCTCGCTTTCTTTCCGACCGCGGCGCCGCGCTGCTCCTGCCGCAGTCGCAGCTCACGCCGGAAAAGCTCGCGCA
>JAFAGU010000005.1 GCA_019237595.1 Betaproteobacteria bacterium
CCGTGGTCCGCTACCGCACGCGCGACCTCACGCGGCTGCTGCCCTCGAGCGCGCGCGCCATGCGCCGGATGGAAAAGATCACCGGCCGCTCCGACGACATGCTCATCATCCGCGGCGCGAACGTCTTCCCGTCGCAGATCGAGGAGCTCATCCTGCGCCAGCCGGAGCTCAGCCCGCACTACGTGCTCGAAGTCTCCAAGGACGGCCCGCTCGACCACTTGTCGGTCCTCGTCGAGCTCAATCCCGGGGCGGCCGACCGCGATTCCGCGGCGAAGCTGCGGCACAGCATCAAGAACACCATTGGCGTCAGCACCGACGTGAAGCTCGTCCCGATCAGCGCCATCGAGCGCTCGATCGGCAAGGCAAAGCGCGTCGTCGACAAGCGCCCCAAGTGAAGGGCCTCGCCGGCCGGTCGGTTCTCGTGACGGGCGGCGGCGGCGCCATCGGCGCCGCCATCTGCCGGCGCTTCGCCGAGGAGGACGCGCGGGTGTTGGTCGCCGATCGCAACGCCGCGGCGGCCGAGCAGGTTGCGCGCGAGGTCCAAGGGCGCGCGCTCGTCTTCGACATCGTTTCCCACGAGGAAGTCCGCCGCGCGGTGGGCGGCGAGGAGGTCGACGTCCTGGTGAATAACGCCGGCTGGGACCGCTTCCAGAATTTCCTCGACACGAAGCCCGCCGAATGGGAGGAGCTCATTGCCATCAACCTCCGCGGGCCCCTCAACGTGCACCACGCCGTCGTCCCGCAGATGGCCGCGCGCGGCCGCGGGCGGGTCGTCAACATCGCCTCGGACGCGGCCCGCGTGGGATCTTCGGGCGAAGCGGTCTATGCGGCATGCAAGGGCGGCATCATCGCCTTCTCGAAGACGCTCGCGCGCGAGCTCGCGCGCAAGGGGGTCACGGTGAACGTGGTCTGCCCCGGTCCCACCGACACGCCGATCCTCCGAAGCTTCCTCGGGGAAGGCGATGCGGGGCAGAAAGTGTACGAAGCGCTCGTGCGGGCGATTCCCATGAAGCGCGTCGGCCAGCCTGAGGATATTCCCGGCATCGTCGCCTTCCTCGCCTCGGAGGAGGCAGCCTTCATCACCGGCCAGGTGCTTTCCGTGTCCGGCGGCCTGACGATGGCGGGATAGCAATTTCCGGATGGACCGCGGACGCCGCGCCGATAAGATGGCTGGCATGGAAGACACCATCAACCGGGCCCGCGCCTATCTCGACGAGCGCGCCGGCGAGCGAGTGACGCTCGAGGAGCTCTCGCACGCCGTCGGGTTGAGCCCGTTTCATTTGCAGCGCTGCTTCAAGCGCGCGCTCGGCCTCTCCCCGAGCGACTACCAGCGCGAGCTGCGCCTCGAGGGCGCAAAGCGCCTGCTCGGCCGCGGGAGCGGCGTTACCGATGCCGTGTTCGGCGCAGGCTATGGCTCGGTTTCCCGTTTCTACGAAAAAGCGGCCTCGCGCCTGGGCATGGCGGCGCGAGCGTACCGCGCGAAGGGCAAAGGCGAGCGCATTTCGTATTGCACCTTCCGCACAGCCCTCGGCCACGTGCTTCTTGCGGCGACCGCGCGCGGAGTCTGTTCCGTCAAGCTGGGCGACGGCGAGGCGCGCCTGGTCAAGCTGCTCGAGGACGAATTCCGGGAGGCCGAGATCGTCGAGGACGCGCCGGCGCTGCGTGCGCACCGCGAGGCGGTCGCCGCTTTCCTGGCCGGCGATGCGTCGCTCGCCAGGGTCCCGCTGGACCTTCGCGGCACGCTCTTCCAGCGCAAGGTCTGGGAGGAGCTTCGCCGCATTCCGGCGGGCGAGACGCGCACCTACCAGGAGATCGCGCGCGCCATCGGCGCGCCGGCCGCCGTGCGCGCCGTCGGCAGCGCGTGCGGCGCCAACCCCGCCGCCTTGCTGGTGCCCTGCCACCGCGCCGTGCGCACCGACGGCGGCCTCGGCGGGTATGCTTGGGGCATCGACCGGAAGAAGCGGCTCCTCGACCTCGAGCGCCGCAAGGGAGGCAGGAAATGAAGCTTGTCGCGACAACGCTCCTCGCGCTCGCGCTTGGCGCCTGCGGCGTGGAAACCGCCGGGACGGCGGCCACATCCGCCGCGATCAAGAAGCAGGAGCTCGACCAGGGCAAGAAGACGCTCGAGCAGGCGCAGCAGAAAATCGGCCAGGCGCTCGAGCAGGAGCAGCGCGCCGCCTCCGCGACCGAGCCCGCCGAAAAATAGCGGCGCACGTTCCGACGGGACGCGGGACGTGAGGCAGGTCGACGTTGCGCGGCTCTCGCTCCTTGCCGCCATCTGGGGCGGATCGTTCATCTTCATCCGCGTGAGCGCCCCCGCGGTCGGCCCGCTGTGGATGGCCGACATCCGGGTTCTCCTGGGCGGGTTGGCGCTTGTCGCTTGGCTGCGTTTCTCCGGGCGGCCGCTCGGCTGGCGGCAGCATGCGAGGCTCTATGCGGCGGTCGGCTTCGCCAACTCCGCGCTGCCGTTCACCCTCTACGGCTTCGCGGGTCTCTCGCTCTCCGCCGCGACGATGGCGTTCCTCAACGCGACCTCGCCCATGTTCAGCCTGCTCCTGGGCGCGGCGCTCGGCGCGGAACGCCTTACGGCGCGCAAGGCACTCGGCCTTCTTGCTGGCGCGGCCGGCGTCGCGCTGGTGGCCGGGCCGAGCGGAGCCGGATCGCTCGCCCCCGTCGCGGCGTGCCTGGGCGCGAGCTTCAGCTACGGTGTCGCCGGTGTGATCGTCAAGCGCTACGGAGCGCACGCGCCCGCCGGTGGCATCGCCGCCGGAAGCCAGCTCGCGGCCGCGCTCATGCTCGCTCCCTTGCTGCCGCTGGCCGTGCCCCAGCCGCCGAGCGGAATCGTGATCGCGAACCTCGCCGCGCTCGGCATCCTCGCGAGCGGCGTCGCGCTGCTCCTCTACTTCCGGCTCATGCGCGACATCGGCGCGACGCGCGCGCTGACCGTAACGTTCCTCGTGCCGCTCTTCGCGTTCGGCTGGGCTGCGGTTTTTCTCGGCGAGCCGCTGACGCTCGCGATTGCGGTCGGCGGGTTGCTCATCCTCATCGGAACCCTGCTCGTCACGCGCGGCTAGAATCGGCGGGCTTGTCCCGCTACCCGTATCTCTTCCGCCGGCTCGAGCTCGGAAGCACGGTACTTCCGAACCGGATCGTCATGGGCTCGATGCATACCGGCCTCGAATCGCGTCCCGATGGCCCGGAGCGCCTCGCCGCGTTCTATGCGGAGCGGGCGCGGGGCGGCGCGGCGCTCATCGTCACGGGCGGTTTCTCGCCGAACGCCGCGGGAAACCTAGGGCCGCATCGGGCCGAGATGAGCACCGAGGCCGACCGCGACCGGCACGCTGACATCCCCCGCGCCGTGCACGCCGAGGGCGGGCGCATCGTCCTGCAGCTGCTGCACTCCGGGCGCTACGGGTTCCACGATCGCATCGTCGCCCCCTCGCCGCTCAAGTCGCCGATCAACTCGCAAGCGCCCCGCGAGCTCGCGGCAGAAGAGATCCAGCGCACGATCGAGGACTTCGCCCAGGCGGCCCGCCTGGCGCGCGAGGCGGGCTACGACGGCGTCGAGATCATGGGGTCCGAGGGCTATCTCATCACACAATTCCTCGCGGCGCGCACCAATCGGCGCAGCGACGAATGGGGCGGGCCGCTCGAGAACCGCCTTCGATTTCCCTCCGAGATCGTGCGGCGCGTGCGCGCCGCGACGGGCGCCGGGTTTCTGGTCGTCTTTCGCCTTTCCGCGCTCGATCTCGTGGAAGGCGGCCTGGATGCCGCGGACACGATCCGCGTAGCGCGCGCGATCGAGGCGGCGGGCGCGACGCTCCTCAATACCGGCATCGGCTGGCACGAGGCACGGATTCCCACCATCGCCCAGGCCGTCCCGCGCGGCGCCTTCGCCTGGGCGAGCCGCCGCATCCGGGAGGCAGTGAAGATTCCGGTCATTGCGTCGAACCGCATCAACGCACCGGAGCTTGCCGAGGAGATCCTGGCCCGCGGCGATGCGGACATGGTGTCGCTCGCGCGCGCGATGCTCGCGGACCCCGAATTTGCCGCCAAGGCGCACGCCGGGGATCGCGAAGGCATCAACATCTGCATCGCGTGCAACCAGGCCTGCCTCGACCACTATTTCACCGGCGAGCCGGCGAGCTGCGTCGTCAATCCGCGTGCGGGTCGGGAAACCGAGCTGGCATTCCGTCCGCCCAGCGCACGAAAGACAATCGCCGTGGTGGGCGGCGGCCCTGCGGGTCTTTCGTGCGCCGCCGTTGCGGCCGAGCGAGGCCACGCGGTGACGCTCTTCGAGCAGGGCTCGGAGCTCGGCGGCCAGTTCAACCTCGCGAAGCGCGTTCCGGGCAAGCAGGAGTTCGCCGAGTCGATCGCCTACTACGGCGAGCGCCTGCGCCGCGCCGGCGCTCGCGTCCTCCTCAACCGCGCGCCCGGCGAGGCGGAGCTGCGAGCGTTCGACGAGGTCGTAGTAGCCACGGGCGTTCGGCCCAGGAAGCCGCCGATTCCCGGCATCGACCATCCGAAGGTCATCGGCTACGCCGATCTTCTAAGCGGGCGCGCGAGCGCCGGCCGGGACGTGGCGATCGTCGGCATGGGCGGCATCGGCTTCGACGTCGCGCTCTACCTGCTCTACGCCGGCGAGCCGGCGACACTCGACCCGGCCGCCTTCGCCGCCCATTGGGGCATCGCGCCGGATGGGGCGCTTCGCGAGCCGGCATCCGCCGGCGCGCCGCGCCATCGCATCACCATGCTCAAGCGCTCGAGCACGCCCTTCGGCCACACGCTCGGAAGGACGACGGGGTGGGTGCACCGGGCCGAGCTCGCGCGCGGCGGCGTCAGGATGATGAAGGCGGTCGAGTACCTGCGTATCGAGGATGCGGGCCTTCATGTGCGCGTCGAAGGCAACGACCAGCTCATCGCCGCCGATACGATCGTGATCTGCGCCGGCCAGGAAGCGCACCGCGCGGTCGTCGGGCGTCACGTGATCGGCGGCGCCCGCGAAGCAGGCGAGCTCGATGCCGAGCGGGCCATGCTGGAGGGCGCGCGGCTCGGCGCCGCGCTCTAGGGAATACACTATCGGCATGGGAACCGTCGTCGCACTTGCGGGGCAAGTGGGAGGCGCCAAGCTCGCGGAGGGCCTGCAGCGCCTGCGCGGTCGCGATCTCTGCGTGATCGTCAATACCGCCGACGACTACGAGCACCTAGGACTTTCCTTTTCCCCCGACCTCGACACGGTGCTCTACATGCTCGCCGGCATGGCGAGCGCGAGCGCCGGCTGGGAACCCGAGGGCGAGACCCGATCCGTGCACGGGATGATGAAGCTGTTGGGCGGACCGGATCGCCCCGTGCTCGGCGACAAGGGCCTTGCGGCGGCGTTGCTGCGCACGCAGTGGCTGCAGAGCGATCGGCGGCTCACGCAGGTGACGCTCGAGTTCGCACGCCGGCTCGGTGTGCAGGCGCGCATCCTCCCTATGAGCGACGACCCGGTGCGGACCATGGTCACGACCGAGGACGGGCCGGTCACGTTCAACGAGTATTTCCACGAGCTTGGCTGCGACCCGGCGGTGCGCGCCTTCTCTTATCCCGGCGCCGCGGAGGCGCGAATACCGGACGAGATCATCGA
>JAFAGU010000383.1 GCA_019237595.1 Betaproteobacteria bacterium
GGGTGCGTGGTGAACTCCACCAGATGACCCAGGTTGCCCAGGAGATAGGCAAAGCTGACCGCCGTGTCATCCAGGTCGTCGACGACCAGCAGGCGTCGTTGCATGGCGGCAATCGTATTCAGAAGTCGCGGCGCGGATCAATCGTGCGCCGGAAGGCTCGAGACGCCCGGCATCAAGAGCCGGGGATTCCCCCGGAGGTCGGCGCAGGCGCCCGCCCCGGGTTGCCGCCGACATTGCTTTCATCCGTGCAAGCGGCGGTACAGGCGCCCGCCGAGGACATTCCAGTCCTTGTGGACGATCGCGGTGCGCCACTCCGAGCATTGGCAGCGCCGGGGGCGAGGGGCAACATGGCTCTCGCGCGGGGGTAGCTTAAGGCAGAGCACAGCCCTCCAAGGTTGCGGTATGAGTTCGAGTCTCATCCCCCGCTCCACTGCCGCCGTGGAATAATGCGGCGCATGCCGGTCCAGCGCCGCTGGTATTCCGTGCTCTACATCCAGGTGCTGATCGCCATTGCGATCGGCATCGCCATCGGCTACTTCTTCCCCAAGACCGGCGCGGCGCTCAAGCCGCTTGGCGACGCGTTCATCCAGCTCATCAAGATGATGATCGCGCCGGTGATCTTCTGCACCATCGTCCATGGCATCGCCTCCATGCGCGACATGGCGAAGGTCGGACGCGTCGGCGTGAAGGCGCTGATGTACTTCGAGCTCGTCTCGACCGTGGCGCTCGCGATCGGCTTGCTCGTCGGCGAGCTCCTGCATCCGGGGGCGGGCTTCAACATCGACCCGACGACGCTCGATCCGAAGTCCGTTACCGGCTACGTGACGCGCGCGAAGGAGGAAGGCGTCGTCGCGCACCTCCTCGCGATCATCCCGTCCACCTACGTCGACGCCTTCGCCAAGGGCGACCTCCTGCAGGTGCTCCTCGTCTCCATCCTCACCGGGTTCGCCATCTCGCGCATGGGCGCCCTTGGCGAGCGCATCACGCAGGTCATCGAGGCGGCGGGCCAGGTGTTCTTCCGCATCATCGCCATCATCGTGCGCGCGGCGCCCATCGGGGCGTTCGGCGCCATGGCGTTCACCATCGGCGCGTACGGGCTGGGATCGCTCCTCAACCTCGCGGCGCTCATCGCCACGTTCTACATCACCTCGATCCTCTTCGTCCTGGTGGTGCTCGGCCTCATCGCCCGGCTCGCCGGGTTCTCGATCCTGCGCTTCATCTCCTACATCCGCGACGAGCTCCTCATCGTGCTCGGCACGAGCTCCTCCGAGACGGTGCTCCCGCACATGATGCAGAAGATGGAGCACCTGGGCGCCTCGAAGCCGGTGGTGGGGCTCGTGATCCCGGTGGGCTACAGCTTCAATCTCGACGGCACCAACATCTACATGACGCTGGCGACGCTTTTCCTCGCCCAGGCGACGAACACGCCGCTCACCTTCGGGCAGGAGATGACGATCCTCCTCATCGCGATGCTCACGTCCAAGGGAGCTTCCGGGGTCACCGGCGCAGGCTTCGTCACGCTCGCCGCCACGCTCTCGATCGTGCCCGACATCCCGATCCAGTCGCTCGCCATCCTGCTCGGCATCGACAAGTTCATGAGCGAGTGCCGCGCGCTCACCAACCTCGTCGGCAACGGCGTCGCGACGATCGTGGTGAGCCGCTGGGAGCGCGAGCTCGACGCCGACCAGCTCCACGAGGCGCTCGGCTCGCGGCCGGAAATCTCCGTCGCGCACGCCTGAAGGCGTCTTGCGGCCGCTCGCGAGGCCCCTCGGGGCCGCTCTCCTTTTGCTCGCGGTCGGAGCGGCTTGGGCCGCGCTCCCCGATGAGATCCAGGTCTACACCGACGATCTGGCCGCGCCCGGCGAGCGCGACCTCGAGCTTCACGTGAATACGACGCTGCGCGGCCGCTCGACGCCCGACTATCCCGGCGAGGTCCCGCCCGCGCGCGGCATTCGCGTCACGCCCGAGGTCTCATGGGGCCTCGCGCCAGGCTGGGACTGGGGCCTCTACCTTCCCTTCGTGCGCAGCGGCGCGGGCAGCGAGTTCTTCGCCGGGCCTCGCGCGCGGGTGAAGTGGGTGCCGCTTCGGCCGACCGACGGCGGCTCCGGATGGTTCGCCGGATTGAACGCCGAGGTCTCGTTCGTCGAGCGCCGCTTCGAGGAGGCGCGTCATACGCTCGAGCTGCGGCCGATCGTCGGTTACCGCAACGATCTCTGGCTCGTCTCCTTCAATCCCATCCTCGACACCAACCTGTCCGCCCCGGGCAAAGGCGTCCTCACGTTCTCTCCGGCAGTGAAGCTCGGGCACGCGATCGGCGAAAACCGCATGGCGGGAATCGAGTACTACGCCGATGCCGGCCGGCTCTCCCACCCGTCGCCCGGGTCGCAGCAGGCGCATTACCTTTACGGCGTGCTGGACACGAAGCGCGTCAACTTCGGCGTCGGCCGCGGCCTCACGGGCGCCTCCGATCGCTGGACCGTGAAGGCGATCTTCTCGTTCTAGGGCTAGAAGCCGAAGAGGTCCGGGCGCGGCTCGTCGAGCCACTCGATCGGCGCTTCCGACCAGGCGTGGAAGAGCGCGCCGAACTCGCTCGAGAGCGCGAGCGTCGCGCCCGCCTCGACAATGACGAAGCAGTTGGCGTGCGCGGGCTGTCCGCCGGCGCGCAGGTCGCCTGCCCTCAGCCAGAGCTCGAGGGGCGCGCGCGTGCGGAAGGCGGGCACTGCGGACCGCGGCAGCATCGCGATCTGCGCGTAGCGATGCTCGCCGGCGGAGAGCGCGTAGTCGAAGATCATCTTGCGCGTGACGCCGGCCACGTGCGTGGGCGCCGCGACGAGCCGGTCCACGGCGATGTTGATGTCGGGCGGGAGCTCCGGATGCTCGTTGCGGATCTCGCCAAAGCGCGGCCCCGTGTGCAGAGCGTAGTCGCGGCCCGTCTCGGGCGGATACACGACCGGCGCCTCGAGCCGCGAGACGAGCAGCGTCTTCTGGTACGCGATCGCGTCGTGCGTCGCGCCCTTGAGGTTGATTCCGGCTTCGTGCAGCGTCACGCTGCCCCAGTAGTCGGTGAGCCCGCCGTCGAGCACGAAGCTCGTCGCAACGCCCAGGTGCTGGTGCAGCCCGCTGCGCGTGAGCGCCTCGAAGCCGACGAGGCCGAGGAAGCGGCCCTTCTCGCGGTCCTCGCGCACGGTCTTGAGCGCGAGCCCCGCCTTGCCAGCGTTCGCCCATGGAAGCTCGGACGCGTCGCAGACGCTGACGCGCTTCTCGACCGGGACCGGGCGTGCCATATTGGGCATTCTATGCCGGCCATGTATCCCGCCGCCCGCCTCCACGTTCGTTCGATCCGGCTGAAGAGCGGCGAAGAAGCGCTCTTGGCGCGAGTCGTCGCTCCCGACGGAAGGATCGGCATGGGCTTCAGCCTCCACGGCGATGCGAGCACGGCCCGCCACATGGCGGAGTGGCACGCGGGCTTGCGGCCGGAGCGCCCCTCTATTCCGCCGGGCGAGCACGAGTGGGCGAAGGCATGGAGCGCAGGCCGCGAGATCGACTGGTCGCTCGAGCCGCAGGCCGCAAAAGCCGAATAGCACCGCAGCACGGCGAAGGCACGCCGTTTGCTGACCCGCCGCCATGGACGTCCGTTTTCTCGCCGTGGCTGCGCTCCTTGCCGCAGGCCTCGCCCATGCCGGGGACGAGATCACTTCGCTTCATCCGGAGCACGCGATCCCGGACGACCTCCCGCGCATGACGGCGCCCGGACCTTTTTCCGGGATGATCTCCAACGTGCAGCAGAAGCTGCGCCAGCTCGGCTTCGACGCCGGGCCGGTCAACGGAGACTACGGCACGAAGACGCAGGCCGCCGTGGCGCAATTCCAGCGGGCGAACGATCTTCCGGTGAGCGGCATGCTGGATGCGCAGACGCTGAACGCGCTCGACGTGCCGCTGGAGCAGCAGGCGATGGCGCCGTCGGCCGGCGAGGAAGATGCGAACACGGGGCGCTGATCAGGTCGGGCAGCCGGCGCGGGGGATGCGGCCCGCTCCGGCGCCCTAGCCGGCGAAAGCGACACAACTTTCGACTGGCTGCCGAAGAAAGTATCCGGGCAGGAATGCCGTGGCACGCAAAGGAATGTGCGGCGCGCCAACTACTGCCGCACCGCACAGTTTCTGACGGACCTCCGGTAGGGCGCTAGCGCCGGCCTTCTTCGAGGAAGAGCTGCACCTGCTCGATCAGCTGCATGCGGTTCTTCTCGAGCGCAATCGCGTGCGTCCCTTCCGGAAGGATCACGAGCCTGCGGTGCGGCGCATTCACGAGCTTGGAGAATACTTCCTGCGCCATGAAGGGCGGAGTGTCCGCATCCCACTCGGCGAGGATGAGGAAGGTCGGCACGCGAACCTGCGCGGGATCCCAGAGGATCTTGCCCTTGCCGAGGTATTCGACGGCGTCCTTCAGCACGCCGTTCGGCGCGCGAATTACCGGCGGCGTGCGGCTTGCTCCCACCGGATCCGTCGCTAGATTCGCGTTCCACCACTTGTCGAAATACTCGGCCGGCACGATTTCCGCCACGCGGTCCTTCGGGATGCTGCGCACCTGGCGGCCGAAGGCCTGCTCCTTGGTGACGGTGCGGTAGGCGCCGGCGCCCGAGAACGGCGGCGGCTCTCGAAGGAGCCAGAGCGGAGCGTAGAGCACGAGGCGGTCCACCTTGGCGTTGTTCTGCGCCGTGTAGCCGCCCATGATGGTAGTGCCCCACGACCAGCCGATCAGGTTGATCTTCTGCACGCCCCGGCGCTTCAGGATGAAATCGACCGCCGAGCCGACGTCCCGGATTGCGTCCTGCGTGTCCGCGAACGGCGGATTGCTCGCCGGCGGCTGCTCCATGGCGGCGGGTCGCGTCGAGCGCCCGTAGCCGCGCACGTCGACGCTGTAGACGTCGTAGCCGCGCTTCGCCATGTACTCCATCCACGAGCCGCCCGGCAGGTCGATGTCGAAGCCCGTCTCCGACGGATAAGTCGCGCCATGCACCATGAGCACGATCTTCTCCGGCGCATAACTGTCCTGGCCGGCGACATGCCGATTCCGCACGTGAAGCTGGATGCCAGGATCCGCTGCCGGAATCATGAACGTCTCCGTGGCGACCTGGCCCGGGCCGGATGGCGAGCTCGCGCATCCGTACAGCACCGCGCTCAGCAAACCGAACAGGATTCCCCGCATGGCGTGCCCCTCCTCTGCGGACAGCCTAGCATCGGTGCGATGTGGACGCATCCCACTGCTTCGGGTAAACGGGTGGAAATAGGGTCCTCCGTGGCCTTTTCAAGAGCCTTGAACTTGCGCCGCCTGCCCATATACCCGGGCAGCGAACCTATCCGGAGGAAACGAGGCATGGAATATTCGCTTTTCCCGCGCGACCTCTTCTCGGAGCTCGAGCGCCTTCAACGCCAGATCCACCAGGCCGTGGAGCTTTCCCCCAGCATCCGCGGATTCAACCGCGGCGGCTTCCCGGGCCTCAACGTAGCGAGCACGCCCGAATCCGCGGAAATCTACGCCTTCGCGCCGGGCCTCGACCCGAGCAAGGTCGAAGTGCAGCTCGAGCGGGGCGTGCTGAGCATCTCCGGCGAGCGCCGGCCCGATGTGCCGGAAGACGCCCGATCGAGCGTCCACCTGAACGAGCGCTTTGCCGGGCGCTTCCATCGCGTCATTTCCCTGTCGGACGACCTCGACCCGAACGAGGTGCGCGCCACGTACCGCGAGGGCATCCTGCACATCAGCATCAAGCGCGAGCAGTCGGCGATGCCGCGCCGGATCAACATCAGCTAAGGAGCGGCCTATGAGCGAGCAGAACGGAGCAAGAACGGGCGGCGAATCGGCGGCCGAGCAGGCCGCGCTCCTGCCGCCGGTAGACGTGATCGAGGATCAGGGCGGCATCACCTTGTACGCCGACGTGCCCGGCGTCAGCCGGGAGCACCTGCAGCTGCACGTCGAGGGCGACAACCTCTTCCTCGACGGCCAGATCGCGGTGGAGATGCCGAAGGACATGGAGGCCACCCACGTCGAGGTGCCGCGTTCGCGCTATCGGCGCGTGTTTGCGCTCTCGCGGGAGTTCGACACGGGCCGGCTGACCGCCGACCTGAAGAACGGCGTCCTTCGCCTGCGCATCCCGAAGGCCGAGCATGCGAAGCCAAAGCGCATCCAGATCAGTACGGAGTAGGCGACCAGCCGCCGACTCTCGCGAGCCAGCGCGCCGTCCTACCGACGGAATCGCGATGCTCGCGACGCAGCATTCTTCTTTGGTTGTCACCGGCGCGACTACGCCTTAGCATTCCCGCGGAGGAGGAATCGCCATGCGTACCATGCTCGGCTGCGCCGTCGCGGCAGCGTTTGCGCTCGCCGCTCCCGCCGCCCTCTCGCAGAACGCGCCGCCCAAGGTCTCGGACGGCGTCGTGCGGATCGGGCTACTCCTCGACATGAACAGCCTCTATGCCGACCTTACGGGCGAGGGCTCGGTGACCGCCGCGCGCATGGCGATCGAGGACTTCGGCGGCCGGGTGCTCGGCGCGCCGATCGAGCTCGTGTTCGCCGACCATCAGAACAAGGCCGACCTCGCCGCCGCGAAGGCGCGCGAATGGCTCGAGTCGGACCGGGTCGATGTGATCGCCGACGTGGCGGCTTCGGCCACCGCCCTGGCGGCGCTCGAGGTCGCGAGGCAGCGGAACCGGATCATCATGTTCAGCGGCCCGGGCGCCACGCGGCTCACGAACGAGAACTGCAGCCCCGTCAGCGTCCATTACACGTACGACACGTACGCGCTTGCCGTCGGCACCGGCCGCGGGGCGCTGAAGACCGGCGGCGATACCTGGTTCTTCGTCACGGCCGACTACGCCTTCGGCCATACGCTGGAAAAGGACACGACCGACGTCCTGAAGGCGAACGGCGGCAAGGTGCTCGGCTCCGTGCGGCATCCGCTCAACGCGACCGACATGTCGTCGTTCCTTCTGCAGGCGCAGGCCTCGAAGGCAAAGGTCATCGGCCTTGCCAACGCCGGCGGCGACACGATCAACTCGATCAAGACGGCGAACGAGTTCGGCATCACCAAGACGCAGAACGTGGCCGGGCTTCTCGTCTTCATCAACGACATCCACGCTCTCGGGCTCGGCGTCGCCAAGGGCATGCTCCTCACCGAGGCCTTCTACTGGGACATGAATCCCGAGACGCGAGCCTGGTCCCGGCGCTACTTCGAGCGCATGAAGAAGATGCCGAACATGATCCAGGCCGGAACCTACTCCTCCATCACGCATTACCTGCGCGCGGTGCGAGCCGCGGGGACGGACGACACGGCGGCCGTCATGGCGAAGATGAAGTCGACGCCCATCAACGATTTCTTCGTCAAGGACGGCCGCATCCGCGAGGACGGCCGGATGATGCGAGAGATGTATCTCTTCGAGGTGAAGCAGCCTTCCGAGTCCCGGTACCCGTGGGACTATTACAAGCTGAAGGCGACCATCCCGGCGGCGGAGGCCTTCATGCCGCCCGAGAAGAGCGTCTGCCCGCTCCTGAAGAAGCCCTGAAGGCGGGGCCGGGCGTCCGCCGCTAGGCGGACGCCTCGGTCAGCGAATCGATCTCGTCCTTCGACAGCGCGAGCTGCGTCGCGCGAACAAGGCTTTCCAGCTGCTCGAGCGACGTCGCGCTCGCGATGGGCGCCGTCACGCCCTCCCGGGCGATGAGCCAGGCGAGCGCCACCTCGGCGGGCTTGGCGCCGTGCGAGCCGGCGACCCCGTCCAGGGCGGCGAGGATCCGAAAGCCCCGACCGTTGAGGTATTTCTCCACGCCGCCGCTGCGGGCGCGGCCCTTCAGGTCCGCCTTGCTCCGGTACTTCCCGGAAAGGAATCCGGAGGCGAGGCTGTAGTACACGATCGCGCCGACGCCTTCGGCGATGCACAGGTCCCGCAAAGGCCCTTCGAACTTGGTTCGCTCGCACAGGCTGTATTCGGGCTCCTCGACCTCGTAGCGCGGCAGGCGCTTGGCTGAAGCGACCTGAAGCGCTTCCCGGAGCCCCTCGGCGGTGTAGTTCGAGCTTCCGATCGCGCGCACCTTTCCCGTGCGCACGAGCGAATCGTAGGCCCGCAGCGTCTCCTCGATCGGCGTCGCGGCGTCCGGTCGGTGGCTCAGGTAAAGGTCGATGCGGTCGGTCCGCAGGCGCCTGAGCGACGCCTCCACTCCCGACGCGATGCTGGCGGCGGAGAGGCCCTTCCCGTCCGCGCCGGGGGCCGCGCCGACCTTGGTGATGAGGACCACCTGGTCGCGCCGCGACGGCGTGCGCTTGAGCCAGTTGCCGATGATCGCCTCCGACTCGCCGCCCTGGTTGCCGGGCACCCAGCGCGAGTAGACGTCGGCGGTGTCGATGGCGTTCAGCCCGGCATCCACGAAGCGATCGAGCAGGCTGAAGGCAGTCGGCTCGTCGACCGTCCAGCCGAACACGTTGGCGCCGAAGACGAGCGGCGCGATCTCGAGGCCCGAGCGGCCGAGCGGCCGCCTTGAAGCGGTGCGATGTGCGTTCATGGCTCCATTATGGCGCGCCGCGGCAATCGTTTGCGCCATGTCAATGGCGGCAACCGCCGTTGCACCACCATGCGCGGATGCAGGTGCGCCTCGGAAAGGAAGTGGCCCGCTGCCCTTCGTGCAGCGCCACGGAGTTCGAGCCGGCGGATCCGGGCGCCGAGATCGACGAAGCGTCGGAGCTCATCTGCTCGAGCTGCGAAGCGGCGGTGATGCGCGGCGACCTGATCCTCGGCATCGCCGACGTCGCGCTCGCGAACGCGCGCCGCGCGCTGAAGGACGGCGGTTGAACGTTTTTCCGGCGGCGCTTTTTGCCGTTCGAATGTTGACTCCGCGCGCCAACGGGTGCACGCTGCGCTTGCGGTCGCATTGCCGCAAGCCATCAACTCTTTCAGGGAGGCTCCGAATGGCCAAGCGCAAGAAGGCCAAGAAAGCCAAGAAGAAGAAGTAAGGAAGAAAGCCCGCGGAAGCGGGCTTTTTCTTTCCCAGGCTCGATTCCATGCTGACGAAGCATCGGAGGGAGGCAACGGATGAGCTGGTACCTGATGGTTCTCAGGAAATACGCGGACTTCGCCGGACGGGCGCGCCGCAAGGAATACTGGATGTTCGTGCTGGTCAACGTGATCGCGATGTTCATCGCGGCGATGCTGGATTCCATCCTCGGCACCCGCAACGTGCTGCAGGCGCTCTACTGGCTCGCGCTGCTCGTGCCGAGCATCGCGGTCGGGGTGCGGCGTCTCCACGACACGGATCGCACCGGATGGTGGCTGCTCCTGGCCTTCGTTCCGATCATCGGCGTGATCGTCCTGCTCGTGTTCATGGTTCAGGCAGGGCAGACGACCGACAACCGCTTTGGTCCCAATCCAAAGATCGAGGCGGCGTAGGGATGCTGTTACACAGACCTGACGACGACTCTCCGACAGTCGTTCAGTCGCGCGGCCGGAAGCGGATGAAAATCAGGGAGCGGCTCTACCTGACGGAATGAACCTTGCGCGCGAGACAGGCGACTGCCCAACCGGTCTGCTACAAGGGCTTGGGGAGTCACGGTGCGCGTCAAGGTGCTCGGTCTGGTCGGATTGGCTTCGCTTGTCGTAGGGGCGATTGCCGGCGTCGGTTTCTTCTACCTCGGCAGGACGGCAGGCTCGCTGGATAGCGCCCTCCTCAAGGCAACGGCGCTCGCCGTCGCCGCTTTCTTCGTGGGGCTGGTTTTCGCGCGCAACTGGCGCCAGTAGCCCGGGCGGGCCGCGCGCCGCGGCACGCCGATTGCCAGCGGGTCGGTCGTGTCCACGCTCGCCTGGGTGCATTGCGGCCGCTGCCACACGGCGCGGAGGTTCCGCTTCGCCCCGGTCGTGAGCGGCCTCTCGTCGCTCGGGACGAAGGCGGAGTGCGCGAGCTGCTCTCACGTCGCTTTCACGATGGTCGATGGGCGCCGTGCATTCTGCCCGCTCTGCGACGGCTTCGAGCGGATCGAGCTCGTCCCCTCCTCCGTCCCGGGCGCCGGCTTCGCGTGCTGCAGCGCTTGCGGCCAGCTCCTCGCCGCGCTCTACGCGGACCTCGGGTCGTGGAGCGCCGCCCGCTCGCCGAACGGACTGCGTCCCGAGGGCAGTTCGCAGCCGTAGCGCAGCCAAGGGATTTCCCTTGGGGTTTATTTGTTCCCCCGGAGGCGAGTAGCATGGAGCCTTCCACGAACCGGCCCCGAGAGGCCACAAGCGGAGGAACAAAGATGAAGACCCACGTGATTTCCGGCCTCGCGTTCGCCGTGGCGGCGGCGCTCGCCGGATGCGCCAGCCAGCAGGCTTCCCCGGACGCGTCGAAGTCGGCCGAGCCGACGCCGGCGCCGCAGGCGCCGGTGAGCCGCTCGGTCGGCGATTCGCAGCCGCAGGCCGCCGCAACGCAGTCGAGCGCGTCCGTGTCGAAGCGCAGCGTCTACTACGACTTCGACAAGTACGACGTGCGCAACGACCAGCGCGGCACGGTGGAGGCGAACGCGAAGTACCTCGTGCAGAACCCGGCGATGAAAGTGCGCATCGAAGGCAACGCCGACGAGCGCGGCAGCCGCGAGTACAACCTCGCGCTCGGCCAGCGCCGCGCGGAATCGGTGCAGAAGGCGATGTCGCTCCTCGGCGTCCCGTCGGCCCGCATGGAAGCGGTGAGCTACGGCAAGGAGCGCCCGGTGAAGACCGGCCACGACGAGGAGTCGTGGGCCGACAACCGCCGCAGCGACATCGTTTATCCGGTGAAGTAGATCTCCCTTCCCCGCGCGGGCGCCGCTCGCGCGGGCGGGGCGGAAGAAGGCGCCGGCCGCCGGCGCCGAAGGAGGCAACATGGAACCCTGGACGGCGGACCAGGATCGGCCCTACCTTCGCCCGGGGCGCGGATCCTACTCATGGCTTGTCGTTGCGCTCGGGCTCGCGCTTGCCGGAGCGGCGGCGTACTACTACCTGCACGAATCGCAACGAGCAGAAGGCGACCGCCGGCCGCTGCCCGAGGCGCCGGCGCCGGTCGAGGCGCCCAAGCCTGCGCCCGCGGAGCCGCCGCTCAGGCTGGAGCTTCCGCAGCCCGCGCAGCCCTTGCCCAAGCTCGAGGAGAGCGACTCGATGATGCGCGAGTCGATCGCCACGCTCGTCGGGCGCAAGGCCTTCGCCGACCTTTTCGTGCCGCGCGAGCTCGTGCGCAAGATCGTGGCGACGGTGGACAACCTGCCGCGCCAGACCGCGCCCCGGCGGATGGTGCCGCTGCACCCGGTGCCGGGCGCCTTCGCCGCCACGCCTTCGGGCGACGGCGCGATCGTCGACACGGCAAACTACCAGCGCTACATGCCCTATGTGAGCGTCATGGAGTCGATCGACGTGCGTGCCCTCGTCAAGGGCTACGTCCATGCCTACCCGCTCTTCCAGCGCGCGTACGAGGAGCTCGGCTATCCCGGCAAGTACTTCAACGACCGCCTCATGCAGGCGATCGACGACCTGCTTGCGGCGCCGGAGCTCGACGCGCCGGCGAAGCTCGTGCGCCCCAAGGTGGTCTTCGAGTTCGCGGAGCCGGACCTCGAGACGCGCTCGGCGGGACAGAAGATCCTGATGCGCATGGGCAAGGACAACGAGCTGCGCGTCAAGGCGAAGCTCGTTGAGCTGCGGCGCGAGCTGATCGCCGCGGGACAGCGCAAGCCCTAGCGCCCGCTCGAAGCCTCTGGAGGCCGCGGCCTAGGCGAGCCCGCGCGCGAGGTCTTCCTTCAGGTCTTCCACCGCCTCGAGGCCGACCGAGAGCCGTACGAGGCCGTCCGTGACGACGGCGGCGGCGCGCGCTTCCGCGGAGATCCGGCCGTGGGTCGTGCTCGCCGGGTGCGTGATCGTGGTCTTCACGTCGCCGAGGTTGCCGGTGATGGAGACGAGCTCCGTGGAGTCGATGAGCCGCCAGGCCGCCTTCTTGCCGCCCTTGAGCTCGAACGAAAGCACTGCGCCTCCCGCCTGCTGCTGCTTCATGGCAAGCGCGTGCTGCGGATGCGAAGGCAGCCCGGGATAGAACACCCGCGCCACGCCGGGCTGCTTCTCGAGCCACGCCGCCATCTCGAGCGCCGAGGCCGACTGCGCGCGCACGCGCAGCTCCAGCGTCTCCAGGCCTTTGAGGATGACCCAGGCGTTAAAGGGCGAGAGCGACGGCCCTGCGGTACGCAGGAACGGGAAGACCTGGTCGGTGACGATCTTTCTGGGCCCGAGCACCGCTCCACCGAGCACGCGGCCCTGCCCGTCCAGGTACTTCGTCGCGGAGTGGATGACGAGGTCCGCGCCGAGCTCGAGCGGCTTTTGCAGCGCGGGCGTGCAAAAGGCGTTGTCCACCACGAGCAGCGCCCCCGCGGCCTTCGCGATCCTGGCGAGCCCGGCGATGTCCGAGATCTCGGTGAGCGGGTTGGAGGGCGTCTCGAGGAAGAGGAGCTTCGTCGTTTTCCTGAGCGCCTTCTTCCAGTCCTCGTTGCGCGTGGGCGAGACGAAGGTCGTCTCGACGCCGAAGCGTGGCAGGATCGTCCCGAAAAGCTGCACCGTCGCGCCGAACACCGCGGTCGAGCACACGATGTGGTCGCCGCTCCTGAGGAGCGCGAGCGCCGTCGAGAGGATGGCCGACATGCCGGAGGCGGTGGCCACGCACGCCTCGGCGCCCTCGAGCGCTGCGAGGCGCTCCTGAAAGGTCGCCACCGTCGGGTTGGTGAAGCGCGAGTAGACGTAGTCGCCGGAGTCGCCGCTGAAGCCGGCGGCGGCCTGCTCCGCGCTCTCGAACACGAAGCTCGAGGTGAGGAAGATGGGCTCGGAGTGCTCGCGGAACTGCGTGCGCACCTGGCCCGCGCGCACGCCTTGCGTGGCGACGCGATAGCGCTTCGTCTTTCGGTCCTTTTCAGCCATAAAAAAACCCGGTCCTCTCTTCAGCGAACCGGGTTCTCTTCGAGAACTGCGCGGCACGCTTTAGCTGGATTTATTACGCGCCCGCAAGCTGTGGCTCAAATCGGCGCGACGTGCCCCCACTATATCAAAACTACTGGGCGGTGGCGAGATTCAGGTCGAGCTGCGCGCCCTCGTCGTCGCCCGAGTCGCGAGCGGCGTCTCGGCGGATCTCGATGGTGCGCAGGTAGTCGGTGGTGACGTCGCCCGTGATGTACACCCCGTCGAAGCAGGAGGTCTCGAAGCTCGTGAGCCGGGGGTTGGCCTTGCGCACGGCGTCCTTCAGCGCATCGAGGTCCTGGTAGATGAGCGCGTCGGCGCCGATCTCGCGCGCGACCTCTTCTTCGCTGCGGTGCGCGGCGATGAGCTCCGCCCGCGTGGGCATGTCGATGCCGTAGACGTTCGGGAAGCGCCCCGGCGGCGCGGCGGAGGCGAAGAAGACCTTGCGCGCGCCCGCCTCCCGGGCCATCTGCACGATCTCGCCGCTCGTCGTGCCGCGCACGATCGAGTCGTCGACGAGGAGCACGTTCTTGCCCTTGAACTCCATCGCCATGGGGTTCAGCTTCTGGCGCACCGACTTCCGGCGCACGGCCTGCCCCGGCATGATGAACGTGCGCCCGATGTAGCGGTTCTTCACGAAGCCTTCGCGGTAGGGCACGCCAAGGCCCTGCGCGAGCTGCAGCGCCGATGGGCGGCTCGAGTCCGGGATCGGGATTACGACATCCACCTGGAGGTCGCGGTACTGCCGGCGGATCTTCTCCGCGAGCTTCTCGCCCATGTTGAGGCGCGCCTCGTACACCGACGCGCCGTCGATCAGCGAGTCGGGCCTCGCGAGGTACACGTACTCGAAGATGCAGGGGTTGAGGCTCGAGCGCGCGGCGCACTGCTGGCTGTGGAAGGCGCCCTCCTCGTCGATGAAGACCGCTTCGCCCGGCGCCACGTCGCGAAGCACCCGGAACCCGAGCGCGTCGATCGCCACCGACTCCGACGCCACCATGTATTCGGTGCCGAGGTCGGTCTCGTTGTAGCCGATGACGAGCGGGCGGATGCCGAAGGGATCGCGGAAGGCGAGCACGCCGTACCCGGCGATCATCGCCACGACCGCATACGCGCCGCGCACCCTCCGGTGCACGTTGGCGACCGCCGTGAAGATCGTCTGCGCCTCGAGCCGCAGCTTGACCGAGGCCTTCTCGAGCTCATGCGCGAGCACGTTGACGAGGACCTCGGAATCGGAATTGGTGTTGATGTGCCGCAGGTCGGTGCGGAACATCTCCTCCTTGAGGACGTCGGAGTTCGTCAGGTTGCCGTTGTGGCCAAGCACGATGCCGAACGGCGAGTTCACATAGAAGGGCTGCGCCTCGGCCACCTTGAACGCCGAGCCCGCCGTCGGATAGCGGCAATGCGCGATGCCGATGTTGCCCGGGAGCGAGCGCATGTTGCGGGTGCGGAAGACGTCGCGCACCTGCCCGCTGCCCTTGTGCATGTAGAAGGAGCTGCCCTCGCTCGTGACGATGCCGGCGGCGTCCTGGCCGCGGTGCTGCAGAAGGAGGAGCCCGTCGTAGAGGAGCTGGTTGACGGGCGAGCGGGCGACGATTCCTAGGATCCCGCACATGGGGCGGTAACTACCCTCCGGGCGTCCTTAAAGATCAATGATACCGCAGGCGGTCGGCGAGCGCGGGCGGCAGCCACGGCTTGAGCGCGCCGCCGAGCCGCTCGAGCCACGGCGCCACGGAGGATTCCTTCCACGCGGCCTGCTGCGGCAGCGTCGTGAGCCCGGCGGCGAGCGCGAGCGCGGCGAGCACGACGGCCGCGCGGAGCAGGCCGAATGCGCCGCCGAGCGCGCGGTCGAGCGCAGCGAGGCCGGCAGCGTGCAAGATCCTGGAAAGCAGCAGGCCGACCAGGGACGTCACGACCAGCGAGACGACGAATACGCCGATGAATGCCGCCAGCACTCTTACTTCGGGGCGCGCGAGCGAATCGGGAAGACGCTCGCCGATGGGCCCGGCCAGCAGGTTCGCGGCGAGGAAGGCGATCACCCAGCCCGCGAGCGAGACCACCTCGCGGACGAGGCCGCGCCATATCCCCCACGCAGCCGACAGCGCCACCACGGCGATGACGGCGTAGTCGACCCAGGTCATCGCAGCTTCAGGATTTCGCCGCGACGTTGCCCGGCTTGAGGCCGAGCTTCTTCAGCGCCTCGAGCGCCTTCTCGGCCTCGGCCCGCGTCGCAAACGGCCCCGCGCGCACGCGCGTGAGCGCCCCCGCCGCCTCGGTGTAGTACGGGATCTTCGCCGCGGCGAGCTTCGCGATCACGTCCTTCGGATTGTTGAATGCGCCCACAGGGACAACGAAGTCGCCGCCCGCGATCGCGGCTTCAGCGCGCGCGCGCTCGGCCGCCTTCGCCTGCGGGTCGGGCGGCGCGGCCTTCTTCGGCTCCGGCGCCTGCGCTTTCTTTTCTTCCTCCGCCGGCGCTTTCTTTTCGTCGACCGGCGACCGCTTCTTCTCCTCTGCAGGCTTCGCCTCGTCGGGCTTGACCGCGGGCTTCGGCGTCACCTTCGGCGTGAAGGGCGTTTCGTCCTCGCCCGGGATGCGCACGCTCACCGGCGGCGGCGCCTTGCGCGCCTCGGGATCGAGCACCATGGGAAGCACGACGACCGCCAGGAGGACCAGCGCCACCGCGCCGACGAGGCGGCGCCGGCCGCGGCGCTTCAGGGTGTCGACGTCTTCTTCTTTTTTTGCAGCCATGCGGTCGCTTCGCCGACGGTAAGGAAGGAGCCGAACACGACGATCTTATCATTGCCGGCGGCCTCGGCCGCCGCGGCGCCCAAGCCTTCGGCGAGCCTTTCATGCAGGCGGAAGGGCGCGCTCGCTCCGCAGGCACGAAGCGCCGACTCGAGCTCCTTCGCCGATGCGCCGCGCGCGCCCGAAAGCGAGCACAGGTGCCAGCGCGTGATGCGCGGCGAAAGCTCGCGCAACACGCCGGGAAGGTCCTTGTCCTTGAGCATCCCGCACACGGCGATCGTCTCCGGCGCGAACCCCGACGAAGCGAGGTTTTCCGCCAGCACGTGCGCCGCCTCGACGTTGTGGGCGACGTCGAGGATTACCTGCGGGCGTCCCGGCACGACCTGGAAGCGGCCAGGCAGCTCGACCTCGGCGAGGCCGCGGCGCACGTCCTGCATGGCGACCGGCAAGCGCTCGCGCAGCAAGTCGAGGGCGCAGAGCGCTGCCGACGCATTGCGAAGCTGCAGCGCACCGCGCAGCGCTGGATGCGCGAGCCCCGCCCGGTTTCCCGCAGGTCCCCAGTAAGACCATTGGTTCCCCTGGACCTCGTAACCGAAATCCTTCCCGAGGAAGTATTTCGCCCCGGGAGCGTCGATCACGGACCCGGGCGGATCCGGGTCCGCGACCACGGCCGGCCGGCCTGGGCGAAAGATGCCGGCTTTCTCGCGCCCGATGCTTTCGCGCGTGTTGCCGAGCCAATCGACGTGGTCGATTGCCACGCTTGCCAGCACGGCGCAATCGGCATCGACGACGTTCACCGCGTCGAGCCGGCCGCCTAGCCCGACTTCGAGCACCGCCGCCTCCACCTTCTCGCGCGCGAAGAGCCAGAGCGCCGCGAGCGTCCCATACTCGAAGTACGTGAGCGGAACGGCGCCCCTCGCCTTCTCGACCTGCCCGAACGCCTCGCAGAGCGCGCCATCGTCGGCTTCGACGCCTCGGATGCGCACGCGCTCGTTGTAGCGCAGGAGATGCGGCGACGTGTAGAGCGCGGTCGCATAGCCGGCGCGAAGCAGGATCGATTCCAGCATCGCGCACGTGGAGCCCTTCCCGTTCGTCCCGCCGACGGTGATCACAGGGCATGGCGTCGCCGCATCGAGCCGCGCGTACACCTGGGCGACCCGCTCGAGCCCGAGCGCGATCGCGGAGGGATGCTGCCGCTCGATGTAGGCGAGCCAGTCGTCGAGCGTCTTCAAGCTTGCGCCTCATAGAGCGTGCGCACGGTCTCGATGCTGTCGGCCTCCGCGGCCGTCTTGTCGGGCCGGTAGCGCTTCACGCGCGCAAAGCGAAGCGCGAGCCCGCCGGGATAGTGCGGGCTCTCCTGCAGGTCGTTGAACGCGATCTCGACCACGAGCTCGGGCCGCACATGGACGGTCGATTGGTCGCGCGAGACCTCGCGGAGCAGGAACTCCCTGGTCTGCCATTCGAGAAGCGCGTCGGTGAGCCCCTTGAACGTCTTGCCGAGCATGACCCAGCCCCCGCTCGCCGGATCGCGCGCCCCCAGGTGCAGGTTGGAAAGCCAGCCCTTGCGCCGGCCGCTGCCCCACTCGGCCGCGAGCACGACGAGATCGAGCGTATGGGCGCGCTTCACCTTGAGCCATGCGCCGCCGCGGCGCCCCGCCTCGTAGGGCGACGCGAGCGCCTTGGCCATGATTCCTTCGTGACCTTGCGCGAGGACCTCCGCGTAGAACCCGGTCGCGACGACCGGATCCGCGGTAACGATCGCGGGCGTGAGGTGTTTCTTCGGCAGGATCCCTTCGAGGCGGGAACGACGCGCCTGCAGCGGTTCGTCGACGAGCGGCGAATCGTCCGCGAAGAGACAGTCGAAGAAGAACACGGAGAGCGGGAGCTCGCGGCGCATCGCTTCGTCGCCGAGCTTGCGCCCGAAGCGCCGCATGGTGGTCTGGAACGAGTGCGGCCGTCCGTCCGGCTTGATCGCGATCGCCTCGCCGTCGAGGATCAGCGCGCGGGCCGGAAAATCCCGGGCCGCCTCGATGATCTCAGGTACCGCGGCAGTCACCTCGTTGAGGCTGCGCGTATAGACGCGAACCTCGTCGCCCGCCTTGTGCACCTGCACCCTTGCGCCATCGAGCTTCCAGTCGAGGAGCGCCGTGCCGAGCGCTGCGAGCGCCGATTCGGCGTCCGCCGCCGGCTGCGCGAGCATCGGCATCACCGGCTGCATGAGGCGAACCGAGAAGCGCTGCAGACCCTGAGCCCCTTCGGTCAGCGCCGCCCGTGCAGGCACCGGAAGGCTGCCGGCGAAGGTCGCGGCGCGCCGAAGCTCGCCGGCCGGCACGCCCGATGCGGCGGCGACCGCCTCGAGCATCACGCCCTCGAGGGCGCCCTGTCGCAGCTCGCCGACGATCAATCGCATGAGGAAGTCCTGTTCTTCCTTCGTCGCCTTTTGGAAGAGGTCCTTCAAAAGTTGCTGCCGCGCCGCGGCCGAGCCCTTCCCTTTCGTGTTCTTCAGTTTTTCAAAGCAAGCATGGACGTCGGCCAACGACAGGGACGGGGAAGGCGAAGCCGAGCCGCGAACGGAAGCGAGCGTCGCGTAGCCGAGGGCGAGCTTTCCCTGCGGCAATTCGCCGCTCAAGTAAGGGATGGCGATGTCGATCTCCTGCGGCGCGAGGCGACGGAGGAAATCGGCGAGTGCCGCGATCTTCGCGAGGCGCCCGGGGTTTTCCGCCACGCGCGCGGAGGCGCGCGCGAGCTCGGTGAGGAGCGTCACGCCGCCGCTTCGGCGGGCATTCCCTCGAGCACGGCGAGCAGCGCATGGAGCTTGTCGCGGAGCTGGCGCCGGTCGACGATCATGTCGATCGCGCCCTTCTCCATGAGGAATTCGGCGCGCTGGAAGCCCTCGGGAAGCTTCTGGCGCACGGTCTGCTCGATGACGCGCGGCCCGGCGAAGCCGATGAGCGCCTTGGGCTCGGCGATGACGATGTCGCCGATCATGGCAAAGCTCGCCGACACCCCGCCCATGGTCGGGTCGGCGAGCACGGAGATGAACGGGAGCTTCCGCTCGGCGAGGTCGGTGAGCGCGGCGGTGGTCTTCGCCATCTGGACGAGGGAGAGCAACCCCTCCTGCATCCGCGCCCCGCCGGAGGCCGTGACGCAGATGAAGGGCAGCTTCTGCTCGATCGCGACGCGCACGCCCCGCACGAAGCGCTCGCCCACGACCGAGCCCATCGAGCCGCCCATGAAGTCGAACTCGAAAGCGGCGCACACGACCCCCAGCGCCTTGATGGAGCCCTGCATGACGACCAGCGCATCGGACTCGGCGGTCGCCTCCTGCGCCTCGGCTACGCGCTCGGGATATTTCTTCGTGTCCTTGAACTTCAGCGTGTCGACCGGAAGCACCTCCGAGCCGATCTCGAAGCGCCCGTCCGGGTCGAGCAGCGCGTCGAGCCGGGGCCGCGCGCCGAGGCGCTCGTGATGGCCGCACTTCGGGCAGACGTTCAGGTTCTTCTCGAGGTCGGTGCTGTAGAGCACCGCGTCGCAGGAGGCGCACTTCGTCCACAGCCCTTCGGGCACGGTCTTGCGGGCCCCGGGCCCCGCGCGCTGGATCTTCGGCGGCAGGAGCTTCTGGAGCCAGCTCATGCGTCGAGCGCCTGTCGGATAGGCTTCAGGAACGCCCGGACCCTCGAAGCCGCTTCCTGCGAAGAACCGTTCTCGATTTCCTGGATGATGCGGCTGCCGATCACCACCGCGTCCGCGGCTTGCGCGATCTTGCGCGCGGAGTCGGCGTCCCGGATGCCGAAGCCCACGCCGATCGGGAGCTTGGTCGCCGCGCGGATGGCGGGGATCTTCTTCGCGATTTCACCGAAGTCGAGGTGCGATGCGCCGGTCACGCCGCGCAGAGAAACATAATAAAGGTAGCCGCTGCCGGCGCGCGCGACCTGCTCGATGCGCTCGTCGGTCGACGTGGGCGCGAGCAGGAAGATCGGGTCGATGCCGTTCTTCTTCGCAAGCGCCGCGAATTCCTCGCATTCCTCGGGCGGGTAGTCGACGACGATCACGCCGTCCACGCCCGCCACCCGCGCCGCACCGATGAAGTTCTCGGTTCCCATGGCTTCGATCGGGTTCGCGTAGCCCATGAGCACGATCGGCGTGGCGGCGTCTTCTTTCCTGAATTCCATGACCATGGCGAGGACCGAGGAAAGGCCGACGCCATGCTTGAGGGCACGTTCGCTAGCGCGCTGGACGACGGGGCCGTCGGCCATCGGGTCGGAGAACGGCACGCCGAGCTCGATGACGTCGGCGCCCGCCTCGACGAGCGCCCGCAGGAGCGGCACGGTGTGGCCCGGCGCCGGGTCGCCCGCCGTGATGTACGGGATCAGCGCCTTGCGGCCCGCCTTGCGCAGCGCCTCGAAGCGGGCCTGGATGCGCGACATCGTCAGAAGCGGATCCCCGAGCGCTCGGCGACGGTGTGCATGTCCTTGTCGCCGCGGCCCGAGAGGTTGACGAGGAGGATCGCGCTCTTCGGCAGGCCGGGCGCCATCTTCATCGCCTGCGCGATCGCATGCGCCGATTCCAGCGCCGGGATGATGCCCTCGCAGTGGCATAGCTCGTGGAAGGCCTTGAGCGCCTCCTCGTCGGTCACGCCGACGTACTCGGCGCGCCCGGTGTCCTTTAGCCACGCGTGCTCGGGACCGACGCCGGGATAGTCGAGTCCGGCGGAGACCGAATGCGTCTCGGTGATCTGCCCGTTCGCGTCCTGGAGCAGATAGGTGCGGTTGCCGTGCAGCACGCCCGGCTTGCCCGCGCAAAGCGACGCGGCGTGCTTTCCGGTCGAGAGCCCTTCGCCGGCCGCCTCGACGCCGATGAGCCGTGCGTCTGTCTTTATGTACGGATAGAAAATCCCCATTGCATTGGATCCGCCGCCGACGCAGGCAATCACCGCATCGGGCTGCCGGCCGGCGAGCTCCGGCATCTGCTCGAGGCACTCCTCGCCGATCACCGACTGGAAGTCGCGCACCATCATCGGATACGGGTGCGGGCCGGCGACGGTGCCCAGGATGTAGAAGGTGTCGTCCACGTTCGTCACCCAGTCGCGCATCGCTTCGTTCAGCGCGTCCTTGAGGGTCTTCGAGCCCGAGTCGACCGGGACGACCTCGGCGCCGAGGAGCTTCATCCGGTAGACGTTCTGCACCTGGCGCTTCACGTCCTCGGAGCCCATGTAGACCACGCATTTCATGCCGTAGCGCGCGGCGACCGTCGCGGACGCCACGCCGTGCATGCCGGCACCGGTCTCGGCGATTACGCGCGGCTTCTTCATGCGGCGCGCGAGCATGGCCTGGCCGATGGTGTTGTTTACCTTATGCGCGCCGGTGTGGTTGAGGTCCTCGCGCTTGATATAGATCCGGGCGCCCCCGCACTTCTCGCTCAGCCTTTTCGCAAAATAGACGGGACTCGGCCGCCCGACGTAGTGCTTGAGCTCGTAGCGGAACTCGCGCTCGAATTCCGGGTCCTTGCGCGCCGCGTCGTACGCCGCGCGCAGCTCCTCGAGGGCACGCGTCAGCGTCTCGGCGACGAACACACCGCCGTAGGGGCCGAAGTGGCCGCGCGCGTCGGGCAAGTCATACATCCGCATTCCGGACCTCCGCGATGAATGCCGCGATCTTCGCGGCGTCCTTCACCCCTTTTGCCGACTCCACGCCGCTCGACACGTCCACGCCCCAGGGCCGCACGCGTCGGACCGCTTCGCCGACGTTCGCGGCGCTCAGGCCGCCGGAGAGGATCGCCGGCCGCTCGACCGACGGCACGAGCGACCAGTCGAAGGTCTCGCCCACGCCGCCGTACTCGGGCACGTGGCTGTCGAAGAGCCAGGCGGCCGCGCGCGAATAGGAGCGCAGGTATTTTAGCAAGGCGTCCGGCGCCGTCCCGCCCTTGACGCGCGCCGCCTTCACATAGGGCACGCCGAAGTCCTCGCAGAAAGAGGGCGATTCCTCGCCGTGGAACTGCAAAAGCGAGGGCTTCACGCGGCCGATCACCTGCGCCACTTGCGCCGCGTCCGGATTGACGAAGAGCGCTACCGCCTGGACGAACGGCGGCAGCGCGTCGCGGATCTCGAGCGCCCGCTCGAGGCTGAGGAAGCGCGGGCTGGGCGGATAGAACACGAGGCCGATCGCATCCGCTCCGGCGCGCGCCGCGGCGAGCGCGTCAGAGGGCCGCGTGATCCCGCAGATCTTGATTCGCGTTCTCATGTGAAGGTTGCCGAGGCAGCGGAAGCTCCCAGCGCGCTTCGTAGTCGATCGATTGGAGGTAGAGCCCCTCGGGCGCGAAGGTCGGCGCGGCGCGCGAGCGATCGCGCGATTCGAGCACCTGCCTCGCCCACGCCGGCGGATGCTTGCCCTTGCCTACATAGACGAGCGTACCGACGAGGTTGCGCACCATGTGATGGAGGAATGCATTCGCCCGGATGACGAAATCGATTCGATCGCCGTTTCTCTCGATTTCCAGCTCTTGGATCGTCCTCACGGGGCTTTTCGCCTGGCATTCGGACGAGCGGAAGGCGCTGAAGTCGTGTTCGCCCACGAAATGCCGCGCGGCTTCGCGCATCGCGTCGATGTCGAGCGGATGATGGAACCAGCCGACGTAGCGGGAAGCGAGCGCAGGCCGGACGGCGCGATTCACCAGCACGTAGCGGTATGTGCGCGAGAGTGCGCTGTAGCGCGCATGGAACTCCGCCGGCACGCGCCGCGACCAGAGCACGGCGATGGACTCCGGCAGCATGGCATTCACGCCGCGCACCCAGGCCGAGTCGGGTCGGTCGGCCTCGGCGTCGAAGTGCACGACCTGCAGGCGCGCATGCACGCCGCGATCGGTGCGGCCCGCGGCCGTCACGGAAATCGGCGCCCCTGCGATCGCCGCGAGCGCCGGCTCGAGCACGTCCTGCGCCGCACCGCCGCCGGGCTGCGTCTGCCAGCCAAGGAAGCGGCTCCCGTCGTATTCGATGCCGAGCGCGATTCGCATAAATGAAATGGGGGGCCGAGCCCCCCATTGTGCTGGAAAGAAAACGCCCTAGCCGATCTTCGCGAGGAGCTGCTGCGCCTGGCCCTTCTGGGCCGCGTCGCCGTCCTTCATGACCTCGTTGAGGAGCTCGCGGGCGCCGTCCTTGTCGCCCATCTCCTCATAGGCCTTGGCGAGGTCGAGCTTCGTGGCAACCTCCTGCCACTTCGGGTCGCCCCCGGCCGCCCCGGGAGCGGATTCGCCCAGGTCGAGGCTGATCGACGAAAGGTCCATCGAGGGCGCCGGCTGCGTCGGCGCATCGGCCTTCTTCGCATCGCCGCCCATGTCGAGGTTCAGGTCGAAGTCGAGGCCGCCGCTCGCATCGGCCGCCGCAGGCGCGGCTGGCGCAGCGGCGGGCGCCGGTGCGGCAGCCGCGGCGCCTTTCTTGTCGTCGCCGCCCAGGCCGAGGTCGAAGTCGAGGCCGCCGCTCGCCGTGCTGTCGGGCCCTTTCGACTCCATGATGAGAGTGCCTTCCGGCGTGAAGTCGGTCTTCTGCTCCGGCGCCGCCGGTGCCGCCGCCCCGCCGAGGTCGAAATCGAGGGCGGCGGGCTCCGCTTCCTTCGGCGCGTCGAGCGAGATATCCGGCGCGGGCGCTGCCGCGGCCGCGGCGCTGCCGAGGTCGAAGTCGAGCGTCGGGGCCGCCGCCGCCGGCGCAGCCGGCGCAGCCGGCGCGGCGGCGGGCGCAGCGACGGCAGCACCGCCGCCGCCACTGTAGAGGCCGTTCTGCGGATCGATGCCGCGGCCGAGCGAGACGGCCTTGTCCCAGTCGGGTCCGGCGCCGTTCGTGAGCGACTTCAGCTTGAGCGCCGTTTGCTCGAAGGACTTGGCATCCTTGCGATTGGCGTAGATCTCGAGCAGCTTGGCGTGCACGGTCGTGCGATTCGCGTCCTTCGCCAGCGCCTCCTTCAGGATCTCTTCGGCCTGCGCGTCGCGGCCGTAGGCCATGTACACGTCCGCTTCGGCGATCGGATCGACTTCTTCCGCTTCCATGCCGGTCGGCGTCTGGCTCACGGAGGGCTGGGAGGCCGCGGAAGGCGACGCAGCAGCTGGGCCGAAGGTCGAGGCGGCGCCGGCGCCGGAAGCCGCGTCGAGGACGCTGTCCTGGAACTTGGCCTGCGAGGCCTTCTTCCGCCGCCACGCCCATGCGCCGTAGCCGAGGAGAAGGACGATGACGCCGGCGAGGCCGCCGAGCGCGAGCGGATTGTCGAGGAACTCGTCGAGCAGCCCGGGCTCCGGTTTGGGGGGCGCCGCCTTTGGCGCCGCCTTCGCGGGCGGCTTGGGCTTCGCCGGTTCCGCGGCCTTCGGCGCCTCCGCCGGAGGCTTCGCGGCCTCGGGAGCCGGTTTGGGCGCTTCGGCGGCGGGCTTGGCCGGTTCCGGAGCCTTGGGCGCTTCCGGTGCAGGCTTCGCAGGCTCCGCGGCCTTCGGTGCTTCTGCGGGCGGCTTCGGCGCGGCGGGCGCCGCTTCCGGACCCTTGCCAGCCGGCGCCGCCGGCTTGGAGGCCTCGGCAGGCGGCTTCGCAGCAGCGCCCTTCTCCAGCTGCGAGAGCTGCTGGTTCTTCAACTCGAGCAGCTTCTGCAGGTCGGCGACATTCTTCTCGAGGTCCGCGACTCGCGAGCGCTCCTCCGCGAGGGCGCGCTCGCGTGCGGCCGCATCGTCCGCGCGCGCCGCGGCGCCAGGTGCGCCGGCGCGATCCGTCTTGGAAAGGCGAAGACGGTCTTGCCCCTCCGCGGGTGCGGGCGCGGGCTTCGCCTCGATGCGACCGGTGACTTCCTGGCGGCCCGCCGACCCTTCCGCCTGCGCCGGCACGGCAGCGAGGCGGCGCCGGTATTCGTTGAACTGCGCTTCTTGCGTCTTGACGAGGCGGCGGGCTTCCTCGAGGTCTACGTTCGAGGCCTCGCCCGGAATCGTGAGGATGCGCCCGCTGCGGACGAGGTTGATATTGTTGCGAATGAACGCTTCCTGGTTCGCGCGGTAGATGGCAATCAGCATCTGGTCGAGCGTGACCCCCGGAGCCATGTTCTGGCGCGCGATGGTGGCGAGCGTGTCGCCTTTCTTCACTTCATATTGCTTGCCGCCTTGCGCAGGCTGCGCGGCGGGTTGCGCCGGCGCGGGAGCAGGCTGCGGTGCCGGCGCGGCGCCGAGGTTCCGCGACTCGATCGGAGCCTGCGGCGCTGCGGGCTCCGGCGCCGGAGCCGCCGCCCTCGCGGGAGCCTTGTAGTCGACCGGGTCGAGAAGGAACGTGTACTCGCGCACGAGGCGCCCGCCCGTCCATTGCAGCTCGACCAGCATGTCGAGGAACGGCTCGTTCACCGGATAGCTCGTCGTGAGGCGCAGGACCGGCTTGCCGTCGCGCCGCGAAAGGCCGAAGCGCACCCCGGCGAGGGCATTGTCCATTTCGACCCCGGCCTGCCGGAACGCTTCGGGGGAAGCGAGCCGCGCGATCAGGCCCTCTTCCTCGCCCGGTTGGAGGGAGACGAGCTCGATCTCGGCGTTGAGCGGCTGGCCGAGCGCGGAAAACACGGTGAGCTTGCCCAGCCCCGCGGCGCGCGCGCCGAACGGCGCCGCAAGCGAGAGCGCAGCCGCGACGACGGCGATGGCAACGAATCTACCCACGTTTCCCCCGGCTTGGATTCTTCTAGGCTAGACCAACTAACATAACATCATGGTCTTATGCTGGCAAATCAAGAATTTCCGTGAATTTCTACCCCTTGATTCCGGCGTCGAGCAGGATCCGGATCATCCGGCGAAGCGGCTCCGCCGCCCCCCACAGCAGCTGGTCGCCCACGGTGAACGCGGCCAGGTAGTCCTCCCCCATCGGGAGCTTGCGCAACCGGCCCACCGGGATCGACAGCTTTCCGCTCACCGCGGCCGGCGTCAGCTCGTTCAGCGACTCGTCCCGCTTGTTGGGAATGACTTTCACCCACTCGTTCCCCTCGGCCAGCATGCCCTCGATTTCATCGAGCGGCAGCGGCCGGCGCAACTTGATGGTCAACCCCTGGCTGTGGCAGCGCATCGAGCCGACGCGCACGCAGATTCCGTCCATCGGGATGGCCGATCCATTGCTGCGCCCCAGGATCTTGTTGCCCTCTGCGTGCGCCTTCCATTCTTCCTTGCTCTGGCCGTTGCCGAGGTCCTCGGCAATCCAGGGCAGGAGGCTCGCAGCGAGGGGGTGGCCGAACTCCTTCTTCGGCAGCGCCGCTGAGCGCAGGGTCCCCGTCACATTGCGGTCCACGTCGAGGATCGC
>JAFAGU010000074.1 GCA_019237595.1 Betaproteobacteria bacterium
AAGGGCGAGGACGGCCTTCTCACCATGAACGAGATCGTGGCCTCCATGGACCTGAATGCGAGCCTCGTCGTCCTATCGGCGTGCAACACCGCGGGCGAGGGCGCGGAAGCGACGAACGGCGAGGGCTTCGCCGGCCTCACGCGCGCCTTCATGTATGCCGGCGCGCACGCGCTCCTCGTCAGCCACTGGGCGGTGGAGAGCCAGTCGACGCGCGAGCTGATGGTGGAATTCTTCCGCGAGCTGCGCGAGGGGACGGAGGCCGGCGCGGCGCTCCGAGGCGCGCGCCAGCGCGTGCGCTCGATCGCGCTGAACGGGACGATCGCGCGCGGCCACCCGTACTTCTGGGCGCCGTTCGTCTACGTAGGCGACTAGGGCGGGGCTACTTGCCGAGCGCGGCGCCGAGGCGCTCGGCTTCGGCGGAAGCGGGAGCGTCCGGAATCGCGTTGGCGACCGACCGCGCGCGGGCGAAGTACGCGCGGGCGCGGGTGCCTTCTCCCCTGCCCTGTTCCGCCCGCCCGAGCAGCATGAGGTCGCGGAGGATGCGCGTCGGCAGCGCGAGGTCCTTGTCGATCGCCAGGGCCTGCTCGAGAGGCCCGCGCGATTTGTCGAAATCGCCGGACTCGACGAGGGAGGCGCCCAGGAGGCGGAGCGAGTTGGCCACTTCCTCCTGCTCGCCGCGCGCGCGGTTGGACGCGAGCGCCTTCTCGGCGGTGGCGGCGGCGCCGGCGAAATCCTTGCGCACGTAGGCAAGCTGCGCCTCGACGTTCAGGATCTTCCCCTCGAGCAGGCAATTCTTCGTGCAGCCGGCGCGCGCGCGCTCGAGGGAGCGCGCCGCGCCCTCGGCATCGCCGCCGTCCAGGCGCAGGATGCTCTCGCGCAGCGCCGCCTCCGCGATCCGCGCCGGCGGGAAGACCAGCACGCCGCCCTCGAGGATTTCCGCCACCGCGTCCTCGGCCGCCTTGCGCTCGCCCAGCCGCTGGTACGCGATCGAGAGGTTGATGAGGTTCGCGGCGATGCCGTCCTCGTCCTCCACCGAGCGCTCGAGGTCGAGCGCGTGCCGGTAGAGCTTTACCGCGCCCGCATAGTCGCCGCGTGCGAAGAGCGTGGAGGCGCGGTTGTTGGCCTCGATCGCCTGCAGGCGCTTGGCGGGCGGCAGCGGACCAGGAGAGGCACAACCGAGAAGGATTGTCGATAAGACAATCGAAGTGAAAAAGCGAAACGTCATGGCTTCGACGACGTTTCCTGCGAATCGATCGGCAGCGTTTTCACTTCCGGCGCCGGCAGCAGGCTGCGAAGCGGCCAGGATTGCTTCGCGCCGCCCATCAGGTCGCGCGCGTCCTGCACCACGTTCGCGCCGTCCTCGATGAGGAGCGGCACGCGGCGCGAGGACTCCTCGGCGAGCTTGCGCGTGGCCTCCGAAGTGCGGGCGACGCTTTCCGCCGCGCGGTCGATCTTGAGGAGGATCCCCGGCGCGGCCGCCGACACCACGCCCGCGGTCTTCTCGATCTCGCCCATGGCGTTCTCGGCCTTCACCGCCGCGCGGCCGACGGCGCCGTCGGCGGTGCTCACCGCGCGTTCGGCGCTTTCCATGAGCTTCTGGAGCTTGCGGTTCGTCTCCGGCAGCCCCTGGAGGAAGACGTTCACCTGTCCGACCGACTTCTGCAGCGCCCCGTCCGGGCTGCGCAGGTCGGCGAGCGACTCCTTCACCTGCGCGAGCACCGGCGCGACGGCCTTGTTCAGCTCCTCGGAGAGCTCGCCGAGCGACTTTCCGCGCTCGAAGCCGATGACCTCGTTCCTCGCCACGGGGCGCGACTGCGGCGTGCCGGGGACGATCTCGATCACGCCCTGCCCGACCACCTGCTCGCGTGCGAGCCTCGCCTTGGAGTCGAGCGAGATGTGCCTCAGGTATTCGTTCGAGATGTCGAAGCGGATGCGCACCTGGCTCGCCTGCCCGCCGGGCTTGCCCGGGACGATCTCGACGTCGCCCACGCTCCCTACCGTGATGCCGAAGATCCTCACCGGCATGCCCTTGGTGATCCCCGTCGCGGTGTCGGCGAAGGCATAGAGCGGCGTGCGGCTGGCGAAGAGCTCCTGTTTCCACGCGATCACGCCCGTCACGACCGCCACCCCGACGATGGCCGGAAGGACGAACGCCAGCACGGCGCGAAAGCCCGCCGGCCGCACGAGCGATTCTTCGCGCTCGATCTTCATGCCGCCTCCTTCGCAAGCACCGCCTCGAGCGGCGCAAAACCGGCTAGTAGTCCCTCCGCGGGTTCCGCAAGCCCAACGTACAAGACGCGGCGAAGCGGATAGCGGGCGCGCCAGTAGTCGATCCAGCGGCGCACCTCGCGGCACTCGTCGCTCCCCAGGCGCTCGAAGAGGCAATCGAGCACGAGGAGCTCGGGCTCGAGGAGCATCGCCTTGACGAAGCCGACGAGCCGCGCCTCGAG
>JAFAGU010000129.1 GCA_019237595.1 Betaproteobacteria bacterium
CCAGTACTCGAACAGGTCGCCGAGGATGTAGAGGGCGCTCGCGGCGGAGGCTTTCTCCTCGACGAACGCGAAGAACGCCTCGTTCGCGGCCGGGCGCTCCTCGCTCAGGTGGAGGTCGGAGATGAAGAGGCTACTTGCCACCGACCACGGTCGCCGACTCGATGACGATCGGCGTGCGCGGCACGTTCTGGTGCATGCCCTGGTTCCCGGTCGGCACCCCGACGATCTTGTTCACGACGTCCATGCCGTCGACGACCTTGCCGAAGACCGTGTAGCCGTTGCCGTCCTGGCCAGGGTAGTCGAGGAACCCGTTGTTGTTCACGTTGATGAAGAATTGCGAGGTGGCGGAGTTCGGGTCCGAGGTGCGGGCCATCGCCAGCGTGCCGACCTCGTTCTTCAGCCCGTTCTTCGACTCGATGGGAATCGGCGGCAGCGTCGGCTTCTGGGACATGTTGGGCGTCATCCCGCCGCCTTGAACCATGAAGCCGGGAATCACGCGATGGAAGATCGTCCCGTTGTAGTGGCCGTCCTTCACGTACTGAAGGAAGTTTTCCACCGTCTTGGGCGCCTTGGCGGGATAGAGCTCGACGCGGATCGTTCCCACGCTCGTCTTCAGGTCGACTTGCGGGTCGGCGGCAAGCGCTCCGGGGGCCGCTGCGGCGGCCGAGAGCACCACGAGAGGCTTCAGAAAGAACTTGAGCGTCATGCGGCTCCTTCGTAGAGAATTTTCCAGCTTCCGCCTTCCTTCATCCAGTACTGGCGCTTGCGCATCGCGTTGGACAGGCCGTCGGAGCGGTAGTCCTGCTCGAAGTCCATCACCACGAAGTCTCCCTCGCGGGGATAGCGGAACATCGAGACCTGCGATACGCCGACCTTGATCCAGCGCCGGGCGGCGTTCACGTTGCGCTTGTGGGCGGCCCAGGCGGCGGCATCCTGGGTGCCGGAGCTGAAGCGCTGCGAATAGTGCGAGAGGTAGCGCTCGACGTCGCGGCTCTCCCAGTCGGCGCGCCACTGTTCGAGCGCTGCTTGCAGCGATTCGCGCTCGCTGCGCACCGCTGCGGCGTCGGCCCATTCGATCTCGTCCACGATGATGACGGGCGTCAGGCCGATCTGCAGCTGGCGCGACACGCTCTCCAGGTCCTGGTTCGCGAGCACGATGCAGCCGTCGCTTGCGCGGGGCGGGCGAGCATAGGTGGCGGAAGGCACGCCATGGAGCCAGATGCCGTGGCCGTTGCGGCCGCGGCGCCGATCCCATTCGTTCGGATAGTTGATCGGAAAGGCGCCGGCGCCGTAGAAGTCGCCGAGCTTCTGGCGCGGCAGGGTGGCCGTCACATGATAGACGCCGATGGGCGTTTTCTGGTCGCCCTCCCGGGTCTTCTCGACGCCGTTCTTCCCGAGCGTCACGTAGTAGTCGGCGACGAGGCGCGGTTGCCCGCCGTCGTTCGCGAAGACGTAGAGCCGCGAGCGGCGGGAATCGACGATGATCGCGTGCTGCTGCCCGGGCCGCATCTGGAGGAGCACGCGGGGCAGGCGGTCCTCGCCCGGGCGGTCGCGCTGCGCCCGAAGCCGCGCGAGCGCCTCTTCCCGCAGGCCCTCGATGCGCTCCTGCGGGACAGTCTTCGCGACGTTGCCGAACGTGGCGATCGGCCGGGAGCGCGCAAGGAGCAGGTCACCTCGCACCAGATGGGCGAGACGGAAATTCGGGTAGTCGCGGATCAGTTCGTCCACGCGCCTGAGCGCCGTGTCGAGCTGGTTGGCTTCGACTGCCTGGTAGACGGCCGAGAGGCGGTCCTCAGGCGTCGGAGCTGAGGCCAGCGCGGCGGAGGCCGAGAGCACGAACGCGGCGAGCGCGGCGCGCGCGATCACTTTCCGGCCTTTTCCTGGGCGATCTGCCAGCGGCCGTCGGCTTTGGTCATGACCAAGGTCTTTACGCTGTTGGCCTTCAATACATCGGACCTGTAAGTCTGCCGGAAGGTGACGCTCGCCTCGTTCGGCCCCTTGATGGTCACCTTGGGCGAGGAAACCGAAACGGAGATGGACTTGGGGGCGGAAATGCGCGTGCGCCGGGCCTTCTCCCAGTCAGCGCGCGATTCCCCGGCCGGCGTCTTGAAGTCCTTGGCGTAGTATGAAAGGTAGGCATCTGCGTCTTTCTTCGACCACGCCTGCGCCCATCCGTTTAGGGCTTTCACCACGTCGGCCGATTCGTCCGCCGGCCGCGGCCCGGCCTTCTCCACGGGCTTTCCCGCCTGTTTTTCCGCTGTTTTTTCGGGTGCTTTCTGGGTGACGACCGCCTTTTCCGGCGGCTTCTCCGCAGGCTTCTCCGCGGGCTTCTCTGCGGGCTTGTCCGGCGCTTTTTGCGCGAGCACGGTGGGCTTCGCCGGCTCCCGCGTGGCCGAGGCCGAGGTGGCCGGCCCGCCGACAAGGTCGCGGACTAGGGAGAGCTTGTTCTGCGCGCCGGTGTTGGAAGAGTCGAGCTGCAGCGCCTTGTCGTACGCCTGGCTCGCGAGCTTTGCGTATACGTCGCCGAGGTTCTCGTACGCCGTGGCATAGCTCGGATGCGTGCGGATGGATTGCTCCAGCGCGGCGCGAGCTTTCTCGTACTGTCCTTGGGAAGCGTAGATGACGGCGAGGTTGTTGTAGGGCTCAGGCAGCTCGGGATAGTCCTGCGTGAGCTTCGTGAAGATGTCGACCGCTTCCTTGGAGTTTCCCTGCTCGGTATAGATCAGGCCTTTCAGGAAGCGCGCTTGCGGATCGCGCGGCTTGGAGGCGAGGATCTTGTTCACGCGCTCCAGCGCCTGCTGGTGCTGTCCGGCCTTGAGAAGCTTGGCCGCGTCCTGCAGGTCGTCGGCGCGCGCCATGGGCGCTGCGAGCAAGGAGGCGAAGCACAGCGCAGCCAGGCCGCCCAGGAGTTTCCGCGCCCAGCCGTCAGAATTCAGCATTGTGTTATATTTTCAAGGCCCTACGTCAGATTTCTCATTCTAGACCAAGCCCCGCGGGTCCACAACCTCCCGCCGCGCCCGACACGATGCTGAAGATCTACAACACGCTCGGCCGCGCGAAGCAGGTCTTCAAGGCGCTGCATCCAGGCGAAGCGCGCATGTACGTGTGCGGCATGACCGTGTACGACTACTGCCACGTCGGACACGCGCGCTTCATGATGGCCTTCGATGTCGTCTACCGCTGGCTGCAGGCTTCGGGATACCGGGTCACGTACGTGAGGAACATCACGGACATCGACGACAAGATCATCAGGCGCGCGCTCGAGTGCGGGATTCCGATCCGCGAGCTCACCGAAGAGATGGTGGGCGCGATGCACGAGGACGTCGCGGCGCTCGGCATCCTGCCGCCGACCCACGAGCCCCGAGCGACGCAGTACGTCGCGGAAATGATCGACATGATCTCGACCCTCCAGGCGAAGGGGTTCGCCTACCGCTCCGCAACCGCGGATATGAACTATGCGGTTCGCAAGTTCGCGGGTTACGGAAAGCTCTCCGGAAAATCGCTCGATCAGCTGCGCGCCGGGGAGCGTGTCGCCGTCCAGGACGGAAAAAACGACCCGCTCGATTTCGTGCTTTGGAAGGCAGCCAAATCGGACGAGCCGAACGATGCAAAGTGGCCCGCGCCGTTCGGGCCCGGGCGGCCGGGATGGCACATCGAGTGCTCGGCGATGAGCCGGGCGCTGCTCGGCGAGCACTTCGACATCCATGGCGGCGGGATGGACCTGCAGTTTCCCCACCACGAGAACGAGATCGCGCAAAGCGAGGCCGCGAGCGGGAAGCCGTTCGTCAACTATTGGCTGCACAACGGCTTCCTCAACGTCGACAACGAAAAGATGTCGAAGTCGCTGGGTAATTTCTTCACCATCCGCGACGTGCTGAGGCGCTTCGACGGGGAGGTGCTCCGCTTCCTGATGCTGCGCACGCACTACCGAAGCCCGCTCAATTTCTCCGACGTGCATCTCGATGACGCGCGCAATTCGCTGACGCGTCTCTACACCGCGCTCAAGACCGCCGCGCCTAGACCGGCGCCGGTCGACTGGACCTCCGGGGCCGGCGCCCGCTTCAAGGCGGCGATGGACGACGACTTCAATACGTCCGAGGCGGTGGCTATCCTGCACGAGCTGGCGAACGAGACCTTCCACGGCAACGCCCAGGCCGCAGGCCAGCTCAAGGCCCTCGGCGGCGTCCTAGGCGTCCTGCAGCGCGACCCGGTGGAATTCCTTCAGTCAATCAACGGCACGTTGCCAGCGGAGGAAATCGAGCGGATGATCGAGCAGCGGCGGGAGGCGAGGGCGCGTAAGGATTTCAAGGCGGCGGACGACATACGGGCCGAGCTGCTGAGCAAGGGCGTCGTGCTCGAGGACGCCGGCACCCAGACGACCTGGCGGAGGAAGTGATGACGGCTGAATCGGTGCAAGGACGTGACTGGGTGAGAGTCCATCCTCTGGTCGTCCGCGTCACCCACTGGATCAACGCCCTTGCCGTATTGACGATGGTGCTGAGCGGCTGGCAGATCTACAACGCCTCGCCGCTTTTCGCCTTCGACTTCCCGGCCGGGGTCACGCTCGGCGGCTGGCTCGCAGGCGCCCTGCAGTGGCATTTCGCCGCCATGTGGTTGCTGGTGGTTAACGGTGTTGTGTACGTGACCTATGGCGTTGCATCGGGTCACTTCCGCCGCAAGCTCCTTCCGATCTCGCCCCGGGCGGTGCTGCGCGACATCGCCGGCGCGCTGCGCGGAAAGCTCGCGCACGAAGATCTGTCCGTGTACAACGCCGCCCAGCGTGCAGCCTACCTTGCCCTCGTCATTGCGCTTGCCGTTCTCGTCCTATCCGGACTTGCGATCTGGAAGCCGGTGCAGCTTTATCCCCTCGCGTCGCTGATGGGCGACTACGAGGGCGCGCGGCTACTCCACTTTTTTGCCATGGTGGCCGTTGTCTTGATCGTCGTCGTGCACGTCTTCATGGTGGCCGTCGTGCCGCGCACGTTGCCGACCATGATCACTGGCCGCGCGCGGAGGGCCACCACATGACGAAGAAGTCCATGGGCTCGAGCTTCGAGCCGCATCGCTCCGGCGCCATTGCGAATCTCGAGCGGCGACTGTTCCTTCGCCAGGGGCTTTCCCTCGGCGCCCTGGCGCTCCTGGCGGGATGCGACGTCACGGATGGCGAGTCAGCCCAGCGCGCGCTCCAGGCCATGTCTCGGTGGAATGATGCTGCGCAGGGCTGGCTTTTCAATCCCGCCCGCCTCGCGCCCGAGTTTCCCGAGAACCGAATCACGACGCCCTTCCCCTTCAACGCCTTTTACTCGGAAGACGAAGTGATCGACGTCGACGGCGGGCGCTACAAGCTCGAGTTGTCGGGGATGATCGCCGAGCGCAAGCCGTGGACCCTGCCGGAGCTATATGCCTTGCCGCAGGTCTCGCAGGTCACGCGGCACATCTGCGTGGAGGGCTGGAGCGCCATAGGCAAATGGAGCGGCGTGCGCTTTTCGGAATTCCTCAAACGCGTCGGAGCGGACCTCAGCGCAAAATTCGTCGGATTCAAGTGCAGCGACGATTACTCGACGAGCATCGACATGGCGACCGCCTTGCATCCGCAGACGATTCTTGCCTTCCGCTTTGCCGACCAGATCCTGCCGCCGAAGTACGGCTTCCCAATGAAGCTGCGTATTCCGACCAAGCTTGGGTTCAAGAACCCGAAGCACATCGCCGCAATCTTCGTTACCAACAGCAATCCGGGCGGCTATTGGGAAGACAAGGGCTACAACTGGTTTAGCGGCTCCTAGCCAGCCTCAGGTTTTTCCCTGTTTTTCTTCGGTTTTTCCTGATCCCCGGCGGGGCGCCGGCGGGCTATGCTCGCGGGCGTCCCTCTTCAGAAGTTGTCAGGCTTCGTGCATTGCTTGAGCTTGACTCGATAACTAATTGTAACAAAGGCCTATTTCCGCAGCGTATCATTACGAAAATTAGCAAAACCCTTGACCCGCTAGAGGAAAATTGGCGTCGGTGGAAAAGGGACATGCATTGGGTAGGGGAGACAAGCACTGATGACGCAGCCTGAAGTTCGGGTAATCGCGCTCGGGCAGAAATCCGCGCAGCCGCTTCCACCGCTGCGTGAGGATCTCCGCTTGTTCGCTGGGGCAACGGCGCGCGACGGCTCGCCTACGTGGCGCATCCTGGATCCCGTTCGGAACTCGTTCTTCGAAATCGGCTGGCTGGAGTTCGAGTTGATCGCCCGCTGGGCCGAGGCAGGGGACGCAGACACGCTCGTCAAGCGCGTCGCGAAGGAGACGCCCCTGCGTCCGTCCGTCGAAGAAATCGAAGAACTCGTGGCCTTCCTGGCCAGCAACCAGCTGCTGTCGCCCAAGAGTGGCATTGCGATGGCCAAGCTGATCGAGCGCGAGAAGCGCAGCCGCCACTCGCCAATCAACTGGGTTTTACACCATTATCTTTTTTTCCGGGTTCCGCTATGGCGGCCGGATAACTTCCTCGCTCGTACCGTCGGTATTACGGACCTCTTTTTTACGCCGTCCTTTGGCGTGCTGCTTGCCGCGCTGCTCTGCACTGACCTCTATCTGCTTTCGCGCGAGTGGTACAGCTTCACTGATGCCTTGGGGCGGATGCTGAATCCCCATGCATTCGTCTTCTATGCGATCGCCGTGACGTTCTCGAAGATCGTCCATGAATTCGGCCATGCATACGCTGCCCGGCGATATGGCGTGCGTGTACCGACCATGGGAGTTGCGTTTCTGGTGATGTGGCCGTTTCTCTATACCGATACTGGCGAAACCTGGAAGCTCGGCGACCATCGCAAGCAGCTTGTCATCGCCTGTGCCGGAATGGCTGCCGAACTGACCCTTGCGGTCTTTTCGACATTGCTGTGGGCGCTCGCACCGGAGGGTGGTGCAAAGAACGTGTTCTTCGTCCTCGCGAGCACGACCTGGATCATGACGCTCGCCGTGAACGCGAGCCCGTTCATGCGGTTTGACGGTTATTTCGTCCTGTCTGACCTTTTGGATTTCCCCAACCTTCACGAGCGCGGCACTGCGTGCGCGAAGTGGTGGATGCGCAAGACGTTCTTCGGTCTCGAGGCGTCGATGCCGGAACCCCAGCTTCGCCCGCGGCAGCGAACGGCGTTGATCCTATTTGCCTATGTCACCTGGGCCTACCGGCTGACCGTGTTCCTCGGTATCGCTCTTCTGGTCTACCACTTCGCTTTCAAGCTGCTCGGCATCTTTCTGATGATGGTGGAGCTCGTCTGGTTCATCGCGAAGCCGGTCTGGACGGAAGCAGCTTACCTCTGGGCAGCCCGCAAAGCCGTACGCATATCTTGGAAGCCTACCGCCGCGCTAGCGGCGGTAATCGGGCTGATCACGTGGATCGTTCCCGTCTCCACGCAGGTGACTGCACCGGCCATCTTGAGGGCCGAGCAAGAGCACGCGGTCTATGCGCCGTTTCCCGCTCGCGTTGTGTCCGTGCGTGTCACGGACCGGTCACGGGTCCTGGCGGATGCCGAGCTCGTTACGCTCGAGGCGCAGGACTTGGACGTGCGGGCAAAGAAGGCCGACATCGGAATTTCCTCTGCGCGAGCGGAGCTCGCGCGTATGCCCTCGAGCGTCCGCCTGCAGGAGCACTACAACGTGCTCGTACAGCAGCTCGCTCAGGCGACGGTTGAGAAGCAGGCGGTGCGCGAGGAGTACGACCGACAGCACCTGAGAGCGCCGCAGGAGGGCGTCGTGCGCGACGTCCCCGCCGATCTGGTTCCGGGGCGATGGGTGAACACAAAGCAGCTGCTTATGCGCGTGGTCTCGGATTCCGAGCAACTGGTGGAGGCCTACGTCGGCGAGCGGCAGGTCGATGCAGTGGCCCCAGGCCAGACGGTGCGATTTTATCCGCAGCGTCCGGGGCTTCCAGTCCTAGAAGGTCAGGTTATATCGGTCGACAAGTCTCCGCTTAGGGAACTGTCGCGTCCGTTGCTCGCATCCACGTATGGCGGTGAAGTCGGTGTGAAGCAGGACGGTCACGGCGTGCTCGTTACGCAAGACGCGGTCTTCCGCGTCACCATAAAGCCGACGCAGTCGCTTAGCAGACTAGATGACGTCGTGCAGGGCCGGGTGCGCATCGATACGGGCCTGCGATTCGTAATGGAGAACTTCGTCTACCACATCCTCTCCGTCCTGATCCGCGAAAGCGGGATTTAACAGAGCGCAACCGCCATGTCGAAAAAAATAGGCTCCCGCACTTCGGAACGCAAAGCGAGCAAACCGGCGCTCATGCGAAAGAGCACGATAGCCGCGCGTCGGCGGACGCGAATGATTGCCCTCGAGCCTCGGATGCTCTTCGATGGCGCGCTCGGGGTAGACCTTTCAGCGGCAGCTACAGCAGCCGTCAAAGGGGACGCACACGCCGCAGATGCGGCTGCACCAGCGGCAACGGAAGCCCCTCAGGCCGCTACTACCGACGCAGCAGTCGCTCAGCCCTCCCAAGTCCCGGCTGATGCTTCGAAGTCCACCGTAGTCGTGACGCCGGCGGCCACGCAGGCTGCCCAGGACGGCGCTCCTACTACAGACGCCCAGAAAGGAGTGGTCGCGGCGCCCGCCTCGCAGATCGATCCCGTCACGGGGCGGACCATAACGATTGACCAAGCAAGCGGCGACGTAGTGCTGGGACGGCTGTCGTCGCCCTCTGATCCGAATGCGAAGAATGAAATCGTGTTCATCGACACTTCGGTGCAGGGATATCAATCGCTCCTCAGCGGCGTGAAGGCGGACGCGCAGATCGTTTTGCTCGATGCTTCGCGGGACGGCATTCAGCAGATGGCAGCTTTCATGGCGGGGCAGCAGAACGTGGATGCAATCCACTTGCTCTCGCACGGCAACGAGGGCGTGCTCCAGATTGGCACTGCGCAGGTCGACGTAGCTTCCATGGCGACGACCTATGCCCAAGCACTGCAGCAAATTGGACAGCACCTCTCCTCCAACGCGGACTTCCTCGTATACGGCTGCGATTTCGGTCAGGGCCTGCTCGGCGCGACCGCGTCCTCGGAGCTTTCGGTCCTGACAGGAGCGAACGTGGCGTCGTCAGTCGATCTGACGGGCGATGCTAGTCTGGGAGGCAACTGGACCCTTGAGCGGGACGTCGGCCAGGTTCACACCGATGTTGTCTTCGACGCCGACTCGCAAGCGGCCTTCCACGGCGTACTCGACACGCTCGACTGGGACACCCAGACCTGGACGGCGGCCTGGAGCACGACCACCGGTTCCGCGAGCCAAACCTACACGCTACCCAGCGGCACCGTGACGATTTCGCTCACGCTTCGCGACAGTACGGGAAACGCAGTTACCGGCGTCAACCCCTGGGCGAGCGGTTTCCCATCGGATCAGCAGTACGACACCGGCAACCTCACGCCCACGCAGAATGCGTTGGCCATGCTCATCAATGGCAACGGCTTCAAGGCTGCAGGCCAGTACATCGACGTACAGATTACGTTCTCGCAACCTGGTGGTGTCAACAACGTCGCATTTAATGTCTTCGACATCGACAATGGCGGGAGCGGTGGCTTCATAGACCAAGTCACGTTGACGGCCAAGAACGATACTGGCGCTACGGTCAACCCGACGTCTATTGCCGCGGACCCGCGTGCGGGTGCCGCAGGAGGAACCAGCTGGACGGCGAGCGGAAACGTCGTAACTGGCAGTGTGTCGGCGGCAAACAATACGGGTACGGGAGCGGAGATCGGCACGGCATTTGTTTCATTCGCCCAGTCCAACATCACCCAGATCAACCTTCACTACACGAATGTCGGAGCGCTCTCCGCTCAGCAGGCGATAAGCCTCGGGGACATCTCCTTCCAAGCACCGCCATCGAAGCCGACGGTCGACTTGAATACAAGCGATTCGAGCGTCTCGGCAACCGATACCTTCACTACGCGGACTTACACGGATGCGAGCGGCGGCGCCATTGCCTGGAAGGACAGCAGCGGCAATGCTTCCTCTTGGGTAGAAACGGATTCCGGGGGCGGGGGCGCTACTGGCGGAAACGTTCAGGTAAAGGACACCGCTGGCTTTATTACTTCGACCGGGACGTACGGCGATCTTCAGCTCAACAAGGATACTTCCTCGATCCAGCGAGCCATCAACCTCAGCAGCTATTCCACGGACAATTTAGTCAATCTCTCTTTCAACTATCGCGCCGATACCAGCGTGACGGCTACGTCAGTTCTCGACGCGCAGGTTTCGACGGATGGTGGAACGACGTGGACGACCATCGGAAAGGTGACGCCGGGCACTGGAGGTAGCGGCACGGCGACGTTCGATATGACCGGATACGCGGGCGCCAACACGGTCATCCGTTTCAAGCCTGAGACCGGGTCATTCAACGCCGGCAATTTCTACATCAGCGACGTGGCTGTAACGGCTACGCCCACCGGCTACGCAGCTACGTACACGGAAGGCGGCTCGGCGGTCTCCATCGCGCATTCGGACGCCTCGATCAGCGACACAGCGACGAACATGACGGCCATGACTGTCACGGTAGGGAATTTCTTCGCCGGCGACACGCTCACTTGGACAAATCAGGCCGGCATCACCACCACTTATAACTCGTCGACGGGCGTGCTTACGGCCACGGGTACGGCGAGCAGGCTTAACTATGAGAGCTTGCTGCGTTCGATTCAATACAGCTCGACGTCGCAAAACCCTGACAACTACGGCACGGACAAGACGCGCTCGATTAGCGTCTCGGTCACGGATTCGAGCTCCAATACGAGCAACGTTGCGCATAGCACGATCACTGTCAATGCGGTCGACAACGCTCCTACGATTACATCTTCAACGAGCGCCAGCGTGCCGGAGGGGACGAGCACTAGCACGGTGGTTTATACGGCAACGGCCACAGATCCGGACAGTCCGACCGTTACGTTCAGTCTCACGGGGGCGGACGCTTCGAAGTTCAACATCAACAGCGCGACGGGGCAGGTGACGTTCAAGAGCGTGCCGGCGTACGGCACGCAGTCGGTCTACAACGTGACGGTGAATGCGAGCGACGGGACGCTCACCTCG